>CANGLL010000161.1 GCA_947454605.1 Methylococcaceae bacterium
ATATCCATGAAGGCAATACCTCATTAGGTGATGTAGCTGCGCGTACCTTAGCTAATGCCACCAAAACCGTCCCAATGTTATCAACCATCACCCCACGATGGTTAGTGCATTTATTACAATGGAAACCTTTAGAAGCCGGTATTTACCGCGTTAATAAAGTAAAAAATGAAGCAGGACTTTTAGTAGATTGTTCTAGTCTTGATGAAAAAGAATTACCACAAACGTTCGTAGATTACGAAGAATGGGGCCGTGAATACCGATTAAATGCCGTTAACACTGTATTAGATGTACATACACGTATCTCTGATTTATACAGCAGCCCACATAACCAAATCCACGAACAATTACGTTTAACGATTGAGACGATTAAAGAGCGTCAAGAAAGCGAGTTAATTAACAACGCAGAATACGGTTTGTTAAATAACGTAGCACCCGGTTTTAGAATTCAACCGCGTAACGGTGCTCCAACGCCTGATGATATGGATGAATTGATTTCTCGCGTGTGGAAAGAGCCAGCATTCTTCTTAGCGCATCCATTAACGATTGCGGCTTTTGGTCGTGAATGTACGCGTCGCGGCGTGCCACCCGCAATCGTGACATTATTTGGTTCACAATTCTTAACATGGCGCGGCTTACCGATTATCCCATCTGATAAAGTAAAAGTGGTTAACGGTAAAAGTAGCATCTTGTTATTACGTACAGGCGAAAGCCGTCAAGGTGTTGTTGGTCTATACCAACCTAACTTGACGGGTGAATTAAGCATGGGACTTTCTGTGCGTTTTATGGGTATCAATCATAAAGCGATTGCCTCTTATTTAATCTCACTATATTGCTCTATCGCAGTATTGACAGATGATGCACTCGGTGTGCTCGAGAATGTCGAAGTGGGCAGATATCATGACTACAAGTAACTTTGAGCCCCCTACTTCAGTGCCACAAAGTTTTTCACAAGAGAGCGGTTTGCCAGATATTGGGCAGTTAACAAAAATGGCAAATGAGTTGTTTACGGCGTTGCCTTGTGACGGCTCTCGTTTAGGTCTTGCTAAGGCGGCATTACCGAATGAGATACCCAGCACGGTAAGTTCACCTTTGCCAGGATTTAATCAATCAAGTTTGCCTACTCAATTAGGGCAACAATCGTTTGATTTGCCGGGTGATGTGGAGTTGCAAAAGTTTTTTGCTAAGCCAGAAAATTCATATAAAGAGGTGCCTCATGCGCTAGATACCAGCCCTGTTTTAGGCGGGGCGCCGTCTACTGAACACAGTCTGGCAAACTTTGATAAATCAACGTTGTCAGGTATTTTGCCCAGTGACTTTGGCTTACCTGATGAAGCACAGTTACAACAATTATTAGTGTCACGTAGACCTGCCGGTAGCCATCCTAGTGCGCCTCCTGGTGTTGATACCCATAATCCGGTTGTACCTGCTGAATTATCAGAAGCGTCTAAGTTAAACAGCCCACCTCAATCTTTTGAAACGGAGTTGCAAAAACTGTTTGCCGATAAAAAAATTGAGCAGCCGTCTTTTACGTCACCTAGTGCAATACCGACAGATTTGAATGGATTTAATCCCGCCTTAATTGCCGGATTAACACCTGAAGCTTATGGTTTACCCGGTGAAGCTCAAATCAAAGACCTGTTTGCTGTCACAGAAAAAGCGCCAGTAACGCTTGAGGAAAAACCCACGTTTTATTTTCTTGATGAATTAAAAACAGGCGAATATAACCCTCAAACGGCTGTTATCAGTTCTGCGCATCCTGCGTTTGATGTGCATGCGATTCGTCGTGACTTCCCCATTCTTAAAGAGCGTGTCAACGGACACCCTTTAGTGTGGTTTGATAATGCCGCTACCACTCAAAAGCCACAATCGGTGATTGATAGAATCTCGTATTTTTATGAACACGAGAACTCTAATATTCACCGTGCGGCGCATGAGCTAGCCGCAAGATCAACGGATGCCTACGAAAATGCGCGTGATATTGTGGCTAAGTTTGTGAATGCGTCATCACCTTCAGAAATTGTATTTGCTAGAGGCACCACAGAAGCGATTAATTTAGTCGCGAAAAGTTGGGGTTATCAAAATATTAAAGAAGGGGATGAGATAGTCATTACCTGGCTAGAGCATCACGCTAACATCGTACCGTGGAAACAGTTGTGTGATGCGAGAGGTGCAGTATTATGCGTAGCGCCAGTGGATGATCATGGCCAAGTGTTATTAGATGAGTATCAAAAACTACTGTCGTCTAAAACTAAATTGGTGTCTTTTACACAAGTGTCTAATGCCCTAGGTACCGTGACTCCTGCAAAAGAAATGATCGAAATGGCACATCGCGTGGGTGCACGGGTCTTATTAGACGGTGCGCAATCAGTTTCGCATTTACGTGCAGATGTACAAGCTTTAGATTGTGATTGGTTTGTATTCTCGGGTCACAAAATATTTGGCCCTACCGGTATTGGTGCCTTATATGGCAAAGCAGATTTACTAGAGTCTACGCAACCTTGGCAAGGTGGTGGCAATATGATCGAAGATGTCACCTTCGAAAAGATTGTTTATCAACCTGCGCCAGCACGTTTTGAGGCGGGTACCGGTAATATTGCTGATGCGGTCGGTTTAGGTGCGGCCTTAGAGTATGTATCTAAAGTCGGTATCGATAATATTGCGCGTTATGAGCATGAGTTATTAGTGTATGCGATGGATGCTTTAAGAAGTATCTCAGGCTTAAGATTGATTGGTACTGCACCAGAAAAAACGAGCGTTTTATCGTTTGTATTAGACGGACACAGCAACCAAGAGATTGGTGTACAACTAAATAAGGTCGGTATTGCGGTTCGTACAGGCCATCATTGTGCTCAACCTATCTTACGTCGCTTTGGCTTGGAAACGACGGTTAGACCCTCTTTAGCTTTTTACAATACCCATGCAGAGGTTGATCTCTTAGTGGATACGGTAAGACGCATTAAAAGTGGTCATATCGTTTAAGGACTAAAATAAACGCTGTACTGGCTTCATACGGTTTACGATGAAGCCAGTACAGCGTTTTTTTAATAATAACTACCCCACGGCATACTGACTCGCATCTGAGTCTTCAAATTGATTGAGTGATTCTTCGTTATAGTAATCGCCATCAACTAAATCAAAGCCAGAATTCCGTGCTAAGGCATCAAATTTTTTCTCTTCAATATGCTCTAAGATACTTTGGGCGCCTAACGAAGCAATCTTGGCATTAAACTGACTTAACTGCTCAAATAACTCATCACTGTGCACTCGCCCTATGAGGTTGCGTGCAGATTGAATAACATATTGCGGCGCTATTCTTTCGATTAAACTAAACGTTTGTACGTTTCTGACAATATAATCAAACTTAAGCGCAATTTGATAGCCTCTGTGCCTATAGTTTTCTAGGCCTTTTGCTAACGCTTCATAATAAGGCGCATATTGGCTATTAAGCGTTAAGACAATAGCCACATTGTTGGTCTCTAATCCACATTGCCTAATTACTTCTTCAAAATAAGCACCGTGGTCTTGCTTTACGCCGAGTATGTGTCTTGGATCTACATCTAGGAATAACACGCCTTCCAAATGTACGATCGTTAAATAATTAAGCATATGTACCGTACGTGAGAGTCGATCAAAGTTAATAATCGACTCCGCTTCTTCGACTGAATTATTATTAGTCACCAGCGGTTTAATTTCATTTACATACAAATGTGGCACCGTGTTAGTGGCCACATTCATCCTTGCCGCATGTCCTACAATGACTGACGGCGTAAAAGCATTTCTTAAAGGTTTAAGAATACTGTCAACACGGACAGGTCCAAATAGCCCACTCACTTTTCCTGCTTCAAGGATAAACGGTCTAACACTCGAACGATGCTCACGGCCTAATCGATCGTTAAAATATTCAACTAAATATTGTAATGGCATAAATAACAAGCCTCACTTAAAGAAAAAAAAGCGGACCTAAAGTCCGCTATAGAAACATCCATGAAGGTAGGAGACGACACTTCAAATAATCCTTAATTCAAAGCTTTGAAAAAACTAGTGCTGTATCGAAATCAGTCTTTATCTGACCTTGGATACAAGTTTAAGTGATTAATTTAACTAAATAAAACGATATATAAAGATAATAATATCTTTAATGAAGATAAGCAGGCTGTATAGGGTGCTAAGGTATAGATTGAGGTTTACTTTTAATAACTGTTTTCTTTACCCGCTATTAACATTTCATCAATAAAATGTTGGCTGTATAAGGGTAAGTAATTGTGCTTTAAGTAGGCAATTTTAGTATTTGATCTAGGAATCAGGTTGGATAGATCGCGGGCTACGAGGTCTTTATCAACGATAGGATCATACGCCATCCCCGCAATAATTCCTGCGCCTAACCCTAAGCGTACGTATGTTTTAATCACGTCTGTATCAGAGGCGGCCAAAATAATATCCAATACTAAATCGGCTTGCTTAAAGGCACTTTCAATATTTGAGCGACCGGTATAACCCAGGCTGTAAGTTAAAATAGGGTATTTAGATATTCGCTCTAAAGTAATAGGACCTTCAGCCAAAGGATGGTCAGGGGGCACGATTAAAGAGTGTGAC
>CANGLL010000162.1 GCA_947454605.1 Methylococcaceae bacterium
GGTCAGTAACCAGTTTTGGGCCGCCGAAAGACTACTTAAGCCATCCGCAATAAACCCTTCAAGATTTAGGTAGGAGATATACGCTTCAAGTAAAGCGACTTCATCTTCGATTACTAATATTTTTGATTTTGGATTCATAAAATGACTAAGGGAGTGTGCCTTTCATCAGGCTGGTTTCTATTAATCATAACAAAAAAAATCGGTGTTTTTGAGTGTTACCCAGCACATTGAATAGGGAGATAAAAATATCATTAATTATTTCTGGGGAAATGTCGGATTGAGTCGTTATTTAAAGGCTTATTTTATGGCGTTTTACTGATTGTTATCATGATGATGACGCCGCAAGAATGTCGGAATTTGTCGGAATTTGTGCTTATTTGTCGTGAATATAGATTTCAATAGCTTGTAATATCAGCACGGAATCAACTAAATTTAAGGCGATATTTGAACCAAAAGACTATATTAAAACCGTTGGCGATTCTGTTATTACAGGGCGTAGTACCATTAACCCTCACCTCAACAACCGCCATGGCGGCTATCGATACCTCAGGCCCAGTGGGTAGCGGTGGTTCTGGGGCATCATTTTGTTCACCGTATTTGTTGGGTGATACGGGGCCTGACGCTATTAGTAAATCAGCAGTCTATAATACTAGTAATACTAATACATTATCGGGTTATAACTGTTCTACTACTAATGCTCAATTAACGCCTTATTGCTGGCATTTACCTAGTAAGGCAGAATTACAGTATCTTTATGAACAAAAAACCATTGTGGGTGGTTTTGCTAATAACAAGTACTGGAGTTCTAATGATTACTCGAGTGCTCTCGCTTGGAACCAATCCTTTGGCCGTGGGAAACAGAATATCTTTGATAAGGCTAAAGCATATCTGGTACGTGCAGTTCGGGCTTTTTAGCTATTTATTTTGATATTAAGGGGTTTAAGGATAACAGTATGTTAACTTTAATGCCTTCAGCATTTAAGATAGAATGACGGCACTTTTAGCTTAGTACGTTAACGATGATTGCCTCTCCTCAAGTCTATCTATTAAGAAGTCTGTGTATCGTATTTTTAAGTTTCGGTTCTTTTACACATTTATGGGCAGAAGAAGTTGTTGAATTGCCCGATGTTGTCGTAACGGAACAAGACAGTGATGAGAGCGAAGCCAAGCAAACATCTGCAAAAACGGATCTTAATCGTGAGGCGTTAAGCCGTGGGAACAAAGCCGATTTAAATGCGGTTTTGAATGGTTTAAGTAGTGTGGCGATTGGCCAAGTTGGTCCTGGAACCACATCAAAATTGATTATACGCGGGGCTGTTGGTGGCTCAGGATTGGTCAATTTTGATGGCGTGCCTTTATTTAGTAATTTCACCGGTTATTTTCCGTTAAGTCGTTTCCCCTTGGATTTCTTAGATAAAGTGAATGTCTCGCGTGGTTTTAATGGGGAGCAAAATAGTAGCCGTACCCTTGGTGGTTCTGTCAATTTATACAGTCGAAAAATACCTCATGGTAAAGCTTTTTTACACAGCGAAGCAGGGAGTTATGGCACCTTACGTAATAATTTAGGCGGCGGTATACATAATCAATTCGGCGATTTGACTTTTGCGGGGGGGCGTACTGACATTTTTGAGGGCATTAGTCAGGCAGGACCACAGAATGGTGGGGTTGAGAGAGATAGTTCTCAAATGACTCAGGGTATGCTTAATTGGAACAAACATTTCAGTAAAGTGAGTTTAGACAGTTCGGCTTATTTTGTAGAAACACGGGATGCTTATGATGGCCCTGGGATGTTTTCTAATGGTAAGAAGGGATGGAAAGACGATCTGAATGGCCTATTGAATGAGCAAACGTGGGTCGCACAGGGGCGTGCAAGCTATCAGGTTTTAAATAATTGGGAGTCTGCTTTAAAAATGGGCTATACCCAAGATAAACAAACAGGGCGCATTGGGACTTTACCGCATTGCTGTTCTATGGATTTAACCAGTCAATTGTGGCTGGGGAATTGGGAAAATACACATCAGTTTGCTATCAATAAGCATTCAAAAGATGCCTTAAAGTTAATCTGGGGTGTTGATACTCAGCATCAGCAAGGCGATAGCGTTGATAATAAATCAAAAGCGCATACTTTAACTACGCATTTGATCAGTCCATTAGCCAGAACGGAGTGGGGTCTTGGCGATTGGTTAGGAGGCGCTGAGGTGCGTTATGATCATTATGATGTTTACGGGGATCATACGGTGTTTAATGCCAATGTCGGTTGGCGATTTTATACGGACATGTTGTTATGGGTAAAAGGTGGTACTGGTTATAGAGCGCCGGCGGTTAATGAACGATTACATCCTTTGTTCGGTAATCCTTTGTTGGTGCCAGAAAGTAACGCAGGTGCTGAGTTGGGGTGGCGATGGCAGTTTACTCAGCAATCTGAGCTGAGTTTATCCACTTATATTCAGCATTATAAAAATCTGATTTTTTTAGCACAACAACCGTCGGGCAGTATTAAAAGCGCTAATGCACCACAGGCGCATGTATGGGGTACAGAATTACAAGCGCGACATCGCTGGAATGAATACTGGGCGAGTGGTATCAGTTACTCTTATATGGAGGCTAAAGATCCGCAAACCGGTTTGTATATTCCGGGGCGGCCGAATGATCAAGGCCAGTTTTGGACTGAATGTCGTCTAATAGCACCCGTTACTGTTAGGGTTGATTTAAGCTATCGCGATGCTAATTGGAATGATGTGAGCAATCATTTACAGGTGCAAGCAGCGACGCATTTAAATGCTAATATTAATTATAAAGTTAATAATAATCTAGCGCTGTATGTGCGTGGTGATAATTTAAATGATGATCGCACTCCCGATTTGTATGGGTTTAATTATATGGGTATCGCTTTTTATGGTGGTATGCATGTAGATTATTAAGTCTGCTATGATGTGAGCTACATTATCTTATTAAGAGTCTACTATGAAGCCTATTACCCAAAGAATTAGTGATCGTATTTTTGTGCATCGTTCATTAGAAGCTACCATTCAGATTGGTTTGTTACTGATTATTACAGTGTGGTGTTTTAAGATTGTTGAGCCTTTTATTATACCGATCATTTGGGGTGCGATTATAGCGATTGCGGCTTATCCTCTTTATCGACGTTTAGAATCCGCTTTAGGTCAGCGTAATAAGCTAGCGGCCACTTTATTCACTATCGGCTTTTTAATTATCATGTTGGTGCCCACCTTACTGCTTACGGAAACCTTGATAGAGGGGTTGAGTATGTTAGGTTCCAAGATTAAAAATGGAACGCCTTTAATTCCACCGCCCCCCGAGAATTTGTATTCGGTGATGCTTGTGGGTGAACCCTTAGCTAAGTTCTGGTTGTTGGCGTCAGAAAATATTCATAGTGCTTTACAGCAGTTAGCACCGGTTCTTAAGGTGGTTGGTAGTTGGTTATTATCAGCGGCCACGGGTGCGGGTGTGGCCATTTTACATTTTGTCGTGGCGATTATTGTGGCTGGTTTTTTGTTAGCGAATGGCTCTGCTTGTGATAACACTATGCGGGCGATTACTAGAAGATTGGCTAATGAAAAAGGTGATAGTTTCGCGGATTTAACTGAAGCGACAGTCAGAAGTGTAGCAAATGGTATTTTAGGGGTGGCTTTAATTCAAAGTTTATTAGCGGGCTTAGGTTTTATTGTCGTGGGGGTCCCAGCAGCGGGCTTGTGGGCTTTGTTTTGTTTAATTTTATCCATTGCTCAGTTAGGGGTTGCAATAATTGTTATTCCTATCATTATTTATTTGTTTAATACCGGCGATACGTTTACTGCGGTGGCTTTTTTAGCTTGGAATGTGATGATCATTATTCTAGATCATATTCTTAAACCCCTTTTGTTGGGACGCGGCGTTAAAATCCCTATGGCTATTATCTTTATGGGTGCAATAGGGGGGTTGTTAAGTGCCGGTGTTATCGGTTTGTTTATTGGGGCCGTAACACTGGCTTTGGGCTATGAATTGTTTCTACTTTGGTTAAATGCCGACTCAGAAGCCGCTAATCAATAAACGCTTTATCCACGTTTTTGCTGGTACTCAGGCCTTTTAATTTCGATTTATCTTTGATGCCCGCAAAGCGTGTGCCGTCTAAATTAGCGCCGCTAAAGTTGGTGTCTTCAAGGTCGGTGCCTGTTAAGTCGGCACCCGATAAATCGGCATTGCTGAAGTCCGCTCCCGAAAGATCTACCCCAAATAACACGGTTTTATGAAGTTTAGCGTGGCTAAAATTAGCATAACGCATCGTGGCTCTATCAAAGTTGGCATACGATAAATCGGCGCCGCTTAAATTGGCGTTGTTTAGGCTGGCTCGCATTAAGCCCATTGATTGGTTCTTCATATCAGCGCCCCAAATCGCATGTGATAAGTTGGCGTTGCTTAGATTGGCTTTGTCCATGACACCAATAAAACGACTGCCACTTAAGTCGGCATCGCTTAAATTAGCACTCCCTACATGCACACCAAAGATACTGGTTTTGGACAGGTTGGCATGAGAGAAGTTAACCTTGGAGAGTACCGATAAGTCTAGGTTTAATCCTGATAAATTAC
>CANGLL010000163.1 GCA_947454605.1 Methylococcaceae bacterium
ATAGGTGTAGATCAAGCGCTCCAGGTTTTGTCGATCCAGTTGATGGTAATTAACAAAGGCATTAAAACCATCGGCCAAGCCATCCCAGATGTGCCAGATAAAGGGACGGTTTTGGAACAGTTTGCAATGTTGTTCAAAAAACTTTTCTCTCAGCCAAAAGCCCAGCGTTTTACCTGAACACTGCACGTCCGTTAATAACTTGTTACGTAAGACCGCATTCCATTGTTCGCCAAACGCCGCCATTAATAAGGCTTCCAGACGTTCATCAGCGGCTTTCTCACCCCGCACGGGCGATAAACACACAATGCCATCATCATCGACAAACGAAGCCAAGCTCTCACATTTTGCAAGCCATGCCCGTGCTTGGTCGGAAAGCTCCATATCTTTATCCGATTCAGCAGGCCATTGATAACCTAAAAGACGAGCAACAGCCACTTGTAAGGGTTCTTCTGCGTGAGCAGGATGACCGTGAAAAATCCATTGGGTGGGATCGTCTGAATAGGGTTTAGGTAGGCCGTTGGGGTATTTTTCTTGGGCTACTTGCGTCCAGCGTTCCAAGTCAAAGGGAACCTTAACCAGTGTGGCATTGGTTACTTTTAGTGCTTGATCAACTTGCCGAACTGATTCATTAAATTCTGGAGAGGAGCAAAAGCACCAGATGGCGTTTAGGTTCTTTTCGTTTTTAGGAACCACAACTGCAACATTGGTGTCGCTCGGCGTACCTAATGACAATGAAGCGGGTAATTGCCTCATTGCACTAATAACAATGCCTTTTTTACCCCAAGTATCTTCTCCTCTAATATAAGCCGTACCTTCATTTTGTGCCTTTTTTTCAACCTCTGAAATCCATAAAATAAGTTCATTTCCTGAATAGTATTTAGTATTAAGAGTTGTACTTTGCCAAAAACACCATTGTTTATGGATTTCATTTAGTTCCCAATAATTTCTACCAAATCTAGGTAAATCGGCAGGTGAAACTCCTTGGTAAGAATTTGCGTATGTTGAAAGTAGAGCACTTGGACTAGAATTATCTAAAGTTATCCTAGCATCGGGATTTTTTAACTGTATAGTCTGATTAACAACTGATAACAGACCGCTTTCTAGAATATCTGCCTTTTCCTGAACTGTTTTGGAGGCACTAGCATCAACACCGCTTAATAAATGTTTATTATTTGGAGTAGCTTTCGTCAATGACACTAAAATAACAAAAGCACCCGCTGCAGCCGAACTATCAAACCCATTTTCACCCAATCTAGCCAACAAATTCCATGTCACTTCTTTCAATAAATGTTCACGTTGTTTCTTATAAGAACCTAAAAACAACCAGTTCTGCGGCATTACCATTTGGATCACACCACCTTTAGCATTAAGCTCTAAACACCGTTGCAAGAACACATTAGCAATATCACCTTTGGCATTCTGATAATGGCGTTCAGTAAAATCCTGCAATTCTTTACATTGTTTACCGCGACTTAAATACGGTACATTGGTCGCTATTAATTCATACTTTTGATTTAACAACTCAACCGCCCGCGTCAAACCTTTAGTTGCAATCACCGCTTCCTGATTCTCAACTACTTCAAATTGTTGTAAAGCTTGATTTAATAACGGTTGCAGATCAGCGAAGCCATCACTGAGTAAATTTGTTGCAATCGATTTGCTGGGGTCAATTAAACTGCCTAACAGAGGTGCATCTTTGAAAGTGTTATATAAGGCTTCCATTCCGTAATATAAATGCTCATCATCGCCTGCCAACGATAACCAGTCTTCTTTTTTGGCTTTAATGGATTGCCCGACCCAGGCGATATTTAACGAAGGCAGTGGCCGATAACCACTGGCATCCGGATAACGCCATGCTTCCAGGGCAATGGCAAAGGCGGCAATTTCCACACAACGTTGATCCAGTTCCAAGCCATGAATATTTTCAGAGAGTACCCGTGCAATGGCTTCATCGGCGCTTAAGCCCTCGGCTTTCATGCGCATAGGCACCAACATTAACAAAGTCGCCACCAAAAAATGCCCCGACCCACAACAGGGGTCGAGCATTTTTAACTCACTTAAGTTTTTTGGCCATTGCTCAAACGTACCGGCGGCTGGAATCGTGGTTTCTTTGTACTCAGCATCGGCTTGATCTGTTTGTTCGGGGGCATAACGCAGGTATTGAAAAGGTAACAGGTCTTTATGTTCGGGGTAATGGCTCACCCACCATGCCCCTAAACTGTTATCCAATAAAAAACTCACCATATAAGGTTCAGTGAATAACTGTGTTACGGCAGACAACTCATCTGCACCGATTTTATTACCTGATCGATTAACCTCGTCTTTTCTTTGCGTTTGCCAGTATTGATACACCCAGCCTAAGCTGTCGGAAGCCTGGAAAGTTTCTTTATCTAAACCTTCTAATAATTGCTCTAACTCACGCTGATGTTCAGGAGAGAACTTAACTGTTAGGGCTGGATTTTCTGATTTGAAGATCTGTGGCAACATAGCAGAGGCAAAATGTCCGGCTAACTCCCAACCGTTTACGCCCTTTTCCTCTAAAGCTAAGTCTACGCAATCTTGTATGGACAACGGTGTAGCACCGTCTTCATACATCAATAAATTGTTCTCCGCTAAAAAGCGCGCAAAGAGCATCCGATGCCAGTGTTCATAAGCCGTTTCTTGGATTAAATTCGTTAAACTTTGTTCTGCATTTTCTTGGCGAATATCACCTAACTGCCGGCCATGCGCACGCAGACGATTACGCTGTTGGCGCATCTCTTCTGTTAAATGCTCACCAGGCTTACTATCACCCACACATAAACGCTCTAAAGCAACTTTAGCCGCTATTTCAGACTTTACTCGAGCATTTACAATGGTATTTTCTAATTGTTTACGAAGTCTTCTATCCAGGGGTTGTAAGCTCATATTAATCTCATTTTATTAGCGTCACTTACTATAGATAATTTAAACAACCAAGGGCCCATTTTGGAGATCTTTTAACATGATTAGCTCAACTTCTGCCAACCAGGCTTTAATATCCGCTTCGGTTTTTAAAGTTCTATGCGGTAATTTAACTTGCTGTACTTTGGGCTCTAAGAGTTTGGCAGCCTGCAGAATTGCCGAATTAAACTTATTGTTTTGGGCTTGAATACGGTCATTCCAGTGCTTAATTGAAAAGGCATCTAAACTTTCAATAAGCTCTTCAACAGTATTAATACAAAGTGTTTCTGGCTCTTGAATCTCGTGGTCATTCAGTATTTGCTCTTGCTGTGTTAGGCTTAGTTTTTGCCAGTTATCATTTTCTGCAAGCTGTTCTTTTAACACTTGATATGCCGTGTTAAATTCATTACTTTTTACCGTAATAGCCTGTCTTAATTTGGCTGATAAATCTTTAATTAAAACCTCGACGGGATCGGGGTCTACCAACAAGCTACGATTACTACTCACAGCATCCATTTGTGATTGTATTTCATCATAAAACGCCAAGCCTTTACTCAGTTGCAATAGCTGTTTTAAGGTATTCCAGGCGGGCAAACGGTTTGTAATTTTCTCAGCAGCGTCTTGCCAGGTTTTAAGATGCTCTTTTATGACATCGCGTTTTTCATATAACGCTAAAAGTTGTGCATTTCCCGACTCCTGGGTAATCGAGTCAAACAGAGATGTATCAACTTTACTAGGCTTGGGGGCTTCTCCACCGGCACTTTCAGCAAGTTGTCTTACGTTAAGGATAAACTCGGGGACTTTGGATAGCTCTTCTTGTGGATTACACGTAATGCCCGCTTCGTTTATCAATTTTCTAATTTGTATTAACTGTACCGCACTAATAGTGACAGATTCTAAATAGAAACTAGCTTGAGTTAATTTAGTACGCTCTAAGGATTTATTATCAAGCGGTTGTTGTGTGGCATCTTTTGCTCGAACGACTCCACAAGCCAATAAAACCATCAAAGCCCCATCAATTGCATCTTGTGACCAACCGAAAGGCGGTGCTTTAAAATTTTCTCGAATCTCAGCCCCTTTTTTGCTCACACCGATATAACGAATGATTTCCGCACACACAGGATGATTTTGTATCTCACCTTTGTAATTCATCACTTCTAAGGCATTTTCTGCACCGTCTTTACGCGCTTTTTCATATACACTGCCCCAGGCACTAGAATCTGCTTTATCAAAGTCACGGTACAATCTTATGATAGATGCTTGAGCTGCTTGCTCTATCTGTGCTTTTAAATTATCACCAAATAACTCAGTACCGCCGGCTTGAAAGACTCTTACTCCCGCAATAATATCTTTAAGAATGCTATCAACCAGCCTATTTGCATCATTACGACGCGTTTCCATAGCCCTACGTGCATCTTGCCCCTCTGAAGTGGTCGGCATTCCTCTGATATCTAAGGTAGCCTGCGCTGCTTCTTTGGTAATGATGGCTTTATATAACTCAGATTTGTTTCGTGCAGGGATATACACATAAATGGTAGGAAGGTCTTGGCTAACATTACGCGCCTCTGCAAGCATAGATTTCTCATCCACATTCCAACCGTCTTGCACCCAGATATAAATTTTCTTATGCGCATCTTTTGGTAGCTCA
>CANGLL010000164.1 GCA_947454605.1 Methylococcaceae bacterium
AATTATAAGGCAGTGTTATAAGCTGACAAATAAGCCACAGCCACGGCCGGCGCACAATCTGCAGGTGTCAGTTCTAACTGCGCATCAACCTGTGGGCATAATTCAGAAAAATCCTGGTAAGGGACAGCGAGTTGCTGAGCAATGTCTTTTACTAAAAAGCGGCCAATACCTGCACCCACTAAAGTTACCGGGTTTTGTCTATTTACCTCTCTATTTTTAAGCTGATGCTCACACGCTTGTTGTATTTTTTGTAGCTGTTGATTCCGTATGTTGTGAGCGAATGCTTGCCAACGGGGCAAGTCAGACATCGTAAAATCACTGCCGATCATACGTGATAAGCGTCTAGCACTGGCGACTAAGGTTTTTTCTGCGCCATCGGCAGTATCCGTTTGATCATGATGCTCGTTAAGCTCACCCGTAACGCGATACACATCAGCCATGGTGGCAAAGTATTCCGCCATTACCCCTATATTTTGCCCTTGATCAATAGCCGTTTGGGCAACAGCCATAACGGCCGATCTAACAATACCTGTGTACACCAGTTCTTGTGAGACCAGGCGCTCATAATCAGTATAACCTTGGGCCTGCACTTCGCCGTTTTGTAATAATAAGATATCCGTCGTGGTGCTACCTATATCCACAAACAAACCATTAGGTGTTTTTTGGGCGGCAAAAGAAGCGCTAGCCAACCAATTAGCCGAAGCAACGGCATCGTAACCGGCAACTTGTAATTGTGTTGCGGGGATAAAACCGAGACTTCCGGCATAAATAAGACAATTATCCTTAGGTAATAAGGCTTGTATGGTGGCAGTTATTTTTTGTACCCCCTCGTGTCTATCGGCAAATAAATCAACTAACTCACCGGTCATGGTCACGGCATGTTTACAGGGCAAAGTCGAAGCCTGTTTTAATATGTGCAGAGCCGCTTGTGTTAGTTGATCTAAACCTTTCCATAACTGACAGGGTTGTTGATAAACGGCAATAATTTTACCGTTGTTATCAAGCACAGCCGCTTTTAAATGTGCACCACCGATGTCCCATCCCATCGTATTAATCTGCTGTGTCATTGCTTACCTTAATAGTGATTGCGTGGTTTTTTGTAATAGTAATACTAGGCTGGCCTGCTACTAATTGTAAGGTATTCTGCACAATATTTAGCCCTAATGCGGCTTGTATACCCACAAAAGAAGTTGTTAAACGCGGATTAATTTCTAAGACAAAAACCTGTGTAGGGGTTTTAATTAAATCGATGCCCACATAGCCCCATAATTCGGGTATGGCTAGTGCGATCTTAGCTATTAAATCTTTATAAATCTGCTGTTCAACAGGCACATTAACTGTAATGGCATCTAAGTGGTACTGTTGCTTATACACTGTAAAGTGCTGCTGATTTACACTTAATAACCAGGCCTCTCCGTTTTTAAACAAACACGATAAGCTGAGTTTTTCGCCGTTAATATGAGGCTGGATAACGGTATCGCCGCCGCTTTGTGCAATTTGTTTTAGACTATCGATTGACGGCAATACATAACTATCCATACACCCTACCCCAGCAATGGGCTTTATAATCCATTGCGCATCATATGCCTTATCTTTAGTGACTTCTTTTGTATTTGATTCTTGTAAAAGGCTATTTATTTGCACAGATATATCGTCTACCCCAGGCTTAAAAAGCCTTGTGGGCACGGTATTAATACGGTGTTTTTTAAAATGCAAATAGCTGTTAAATTTATTACCCGTTAAAGCAACAGCCGTTGCTGCTGAAGTTAATACGTGTTTTTTAGCCTGTTCTACAGATAAACATAAGTTATGTAATATATCGTCAAACTCAGGCGCTATTGGCCATACCGCATCACACTGCTGGGTGTAGTGTTTAAATTCTGCGTAGCAATCTTGGTCGGCATCAATCACAGCAACCTTGAAGTCATGGGTATTCATGTGCTGTTTAAGCCTAGCATCTAGCATGACTAAAACAGAGAGTTCTGCATACTGAGGCAAAAGCGTTAACTGTTTAAAATCAGCTAACAAAGCATCTAACATCAAGCGGCCTTCTTGTAACAACGACTCGGGCAGGGCTTGCTTATTTAAGCCGCCCCCCGTGATATACTCAAATACTAAAATTTTCATATCCGCATTTTATCATCAGAAGCACGCAAGCCATTTTAACGATGAAAATAATTCCAGTCCTTGATTTAAAAAATGGTGTCGTTGTGCATGCTAAACAAGGCATGCGAGACACCTATCAACCTATCAACACGCCCTTATGCCAAGACGCCGACATTTATAAAGTCATTGAAGCCTTTTTATCACTTTATAAATTTGACACTTTTTATATTGCCGATTTAAATGCCATTACTTTACAAGGTGATCATGATGATTTGATTACAGCGGTAGTGACTGCTTATCCCCAACTACAATTCTGGGTAGACAGGGGTTATCAAAAAGCCCGTGATTATCCCCGTAATTATTTACCCGTATTGGGCAGTGAATGTTTTACGGATACCAACATTGAGGAGCTTAGAGACTTTAATGAACGTTTTATTCTATCTTTAGATTATGCTCAAGCAGGTGCTTTAGGGGCTAGTAGTATTCTGATAAAACCTGAGTTGTGGCCAGAAATAGTGATTATCATGACCTTGTTTCGGGTGGGTAGTCAATTAGGGCCCGATGTGGATAAATTAAGCACATTCTGTACACAATATCCCCATAAAAAATTTGTTGCCGCGGGTGGGATAAGAAATATTGCTGACTTACAGTCTATAAAAGCATTAGGTGTGCAACACGCTTTACTAGCCAGCGCCCTACATTCTGGCACGATTAATAAAGCTGATATCGCTAATCTTTAGGCAAAAAAATACCCCGGCAAGCCGAGGTATTTTTAACACTCTTAAGAAGATGCCCTAAGGCATCAACTCAATTAACCCGCTACGTTTGCAGCGAATGGGTGTTTTGCAGTACCTTTAGCAGCAACAACTTCAGCAGCAGTTGGAGTACCCGCTACAGCGCGTTGGATAGCTTCTCTTGTTGCTTGGTAGTTGAATTTTTCGATTAATGAATCGTCTTCAGCTTGCCAGTGAATGAATACACCAACAGAGATGAATAAATCATCAGCTTCGTCAGCTGGGATAGTACCGTCTTCAACTGAATCAGCAACAGCCATAGCAACTGCACGTTGTGCTGGGCCAAACATTTGAACAGCTTGTTTTGCGCCTTTGATTGTTACTTTGTTGAATAAGATTGTAGCTGGTTTAACTAATAAGTTAGGAGCAACAACTGCTAATAAAGTAGAGAAACCATCTTTGTTGTTAGTTAAAGCTGTTGCGAATGCAGTTTCAGCAGCTGAACCACGTGGGCCAATGATTAAATCGATGTGAGCGATTTCGTTGCCTTCGCCTACTAAAGATTCGCCTACGCGCATGTTAGTAATTTTTGCCATGTTATAAAATTCCTATTGAATAAAGTAAAATCGAGATAATTTCGAGCTTTTGTGTGCTACCAACATTATGTTGGAAGATTTTTTAAGAAGAGCTATGTTTAATAGTATCTTCCAAAAATACGGTAAATACGGTTGCAACGGTTAAATCTGCCATCGTACCTGGGTTTAAACCCTGCGATTTAAACTCGCTATCGATACTATGCAGCAACGGCAAAGTGAGTTCAGGCCTATCTACTTTAGACAACTCATCTGATAATTGAGTCATCTTAAGCGCTATCATCCCATTATACTGACTGCCATATTTTCTTTCGACATGACTATCGGGAAAGCGGCACAATAAACTTACGAATACAACTAATGCAGACCAATCCTGCTTGCACCATTTCTTAATGGCATTGTAATAGATTGGCAGGGCAAAATCAAAAATATCTTGATAATTTGTAACATATTGCAAGGCAATTCTATCTCTAAAACTAGCCAAACGCATCGCTTCAATTAAATTAATCGATGGCTTTTCAGACACATCCGCTTGATCAGCATTACCTAAACCACCCGGGGACGCCAAACTAATGGCCTTAAACACCCAATCGGCATCATTTAAAGTTGTGTGACTTAACACCTGCGCTAAAGCTTGTTGTAGCGACATGTCTGGCGTTTTTATGCCCATCGCTTTAATTAATGGCGCACATAACAATAAAATACCTAAATTAGTATTGCACCCTACCGCTTCCCGCGTGGCTTTAACGGCGTAATATATTTTTTCACCCAAGGTGTAATCCGGGTTACATAAGGCAACAGCACTGACTTTAGCACTGATTCTAAAGTCTTCTACCGTCATATCATGACCATCAGCATAAACACTGACATTACCCGGTTTAAAAGCTTGCAACTCTACTTCGCAGGCTTGTTGATACAAATCACTCATTAAATTTGGAGAAATACTCATGCTTGCATATGCCGCTTGACTAAATCATCCGCTAAAAGCTGTGCGATGTTTATATCACAAACACTTTCTAAACCTTTCCAAGCCGGAAT
>CANGLL010000165.1 GCA_947454605.1 Methylococcaceae bacterium
CTGGAAAACAGGTCGTGCTAAATTAGAAATTGGGTTAGCTAAAGGTAAACAACTGCACGATAAACGCGCTACCTCTAAAGATCGTGATTGGCAACGCGAAAAAGAACGCATCATGAAAAAAGCGTAACCCTGTTCAACACCTATAAATTCAACACCTATGAGCCTAGTAGCCTTTATTGAAAAAATCAAAAACGATGAACGTATTCAATTCGCAGAAACGATTGCCGTCATTACCGAACACTATGATTATCAACCTACCCTTTTCACCAATGGTTTAAAGGAAGAACAAGTGACCAGTGCGCCGGGTACCAATGAAGGCTCCTGCAAAATATTTGCTTTTGCATTGCTAAACAATCTTAGTCCTCAGCATACCTTAAACTTATTCGGTGATTATTATCATCTGGATGTATTAAACAACCCTAATGGAACTGACCACGCCAATATTAGAACTTTTATGAAGTTTGGCTGGGATGGGATTTCATTTAAAGATACACCCCTTACTCCAAAACGTTAAACATAAAATCATCGACTTGAGAAATTGATATTTTATAAAAATATGTATTCAATCCTTGTATAATCGCGCATTGTTTAAACTCATAACACATTAGGATTCATTGACGTATGTCTACAGAAAAAAGCACCATACGCCGCCGAGGCATTTATTTATTACCTAATTTGTTTACCACAGGTTCTTTATTTTCTGGTTTTTACGCCATTACTTCTGCGATGGACGGTCGTTTTGAGACAGCTGCCATTGCTATATTTGTTGCCATGATATTAGACGGCATGGATGGCCGAGTTGCACGACTAACCAATACTCAAAGTGAGTTTGGTGCTCAATATGACAGCTTATCTGATATGGTTTCATTTGGTGCAGCCCCTGCATTAGTGATGTATCTCTGGGCTTTTACCAGCATGGGTAAATTGGGCTTATTCGCCGCTTTTGTTCACATGGCGGGTGGCGCTTTAAGACTGGCGCGCTTTAATACTCAGTTAACTTCAGCTGATAAACGTTATTTTCAAGGCTTACCCAGTCCTGCTGCAGCTGCTATTCTTGCAGGTTTTTTATGGCTATCATTAGATCACGCTTATCCAGTGGAAATAGTTAAGTATATTGCTTTAGCGCTAACAATCAGCACCGGTCTGCTTATGGTGAGTAACTTTAGATACTCTAGCTTCAAGGAAATTGATTTAAAAGGTAAAGTCCCTTTCTTTGTAGCCATTGCGGTCATGCTTGCCATCGCTATCATCATGGCTCAACCACAGACCTTATTATTTGTTTTATTCTTAGCTTATGCTATTTCTGGCCCTGTTATCACTTTAGTCATGCGTAGACGCAGGTTATTAGGGCGTAAAGCTTAATATCATTTTTTTACACTTATCCTTATCCTTTAAATCAACTTAACCGTTGAAGTAACTCTTAATATCGAGTTTTTATGAAAGACAAATTAATTATATTTGATACGACTTTGCGTGATGGTGAACAAAGCCCGGGCGCATCCATGACCCGTGATGAAAAAATTAGAATCGCAAGAGCCTTAGAGCGTCTAAGAGTAGATGTTATTGAAGCAGGTTTTCCTGCCGCTAGTCCGGGCGACTTTGAATCTGTACAAGCGGTTGCAAATACCATCAAAGACAGCATTGTTTGCGGATTAGCCAGAGCATTAGACAAAGATATTGATCGCGCAGGTGAGGCACTTAAAGGTGCAAAAAGATCGCGTATTCATACTTTTATAGCGACATCGCCTATTCACATGCAAATGAAATTGCAGATGTCTCCCGATCAAGTCATTGAGTATGCCGTTAAAGCGGTAAAACGCGCCAGACAATATACGGATGATGTTGAATTTTCACCTGAAGATGCCGGTAGATCAGAAGAAGATTTCTTATGTCGCATACTTGAAGCTGTGATTGATGCAGGTGCAACTACTTTAAACATTCCTGATACTGTGGGTTATAGCTTGCCTCAACAATTTGGCGCAACTATTGCGAATTTAATCCAGCGCATCCCCAATTCAGATAAAGCTATTTTTTCTGTGCATTGCCATAATGACTTAGGTTTAGCCGTTGCTAACTCGCTTTCCGCGGTTCTTAATGGTGCAAGACAAGTGGAATGTACCATTAATGGCCTTGGTGAACGTGCGGGTAATGCTTCACTCGAAGAAGTGGTTATGGCAGTGCGTACTCGTCACGATGTATTCACTTGCCAAACAGGTATCGATACGCGCGAGATATTAACATGTTCCAAGTTAGTGTCTTCAATCACTGGCTTTCCTGTTCAACCGAATAAAGCGATTGTGGGGGCTAACGCTTTTGCTCATGAAGCCGGAATTCATCAAGATGGCGTATTAAAAAGCCGCGAGACCTACGAGATCATGCGTGCAGAAGATGTGGGCTGGTCTGCTAACCGTATGGTTCTTGGTAAACATTCCGGTAGAAATGCCTTCAAAAGTCGCATGTCTGAACTGGGCTTTGAATTTAATTCAGAAAAGGATCTTAATGATGCCTTCTCTCGCTTTAAAATTTTAGCTGATAAGAAACATGAAATCTTTGATGAAGATTTACAGGCATTGATATCTGAAGCAGGATTTGAAGCAGAAGACGAATATGTCAAACTGATTGCCCTTAAAGTCTGTTCTGAAACGGGTGAAACACCTGTTGCAACTGTGACGCTCCGTGTTGATACTAAAGAAGTTACTGGCAGCTCTGAAGGTGGTGGCGCCGTGGATGCAAGTTTAAAAGCCATTGAAAAGCTGGTAAATTCATCCGCCTCATTAGAGCTATATTCTGTTAACAACATCACAAATGGTACAGATGCTCAAGGTGAAGTTACCGTAAGACTTGAGAAAGAGGGTCGCATGGTTAATGGCTTAGGCGCTGATACTGATATTGTTATTGCGTCTGCTAAAGCCTACATCAATGCAGTTAATAAACTCAACTGTACTGATAAGAAACAACACCCTCAAAAAGGTGATGTTTAATTATCCATAAATAGAGTACTTCATTTTGGATAATGAACTTCGTCTTGAATATTTATCAAGCATGGGTATTGAGGTTTGGTTACCTAGAACCTCAGTATCTGCAATTTCAGAGTCTGGTTCAAATTGGGAACTCAATGATTCCGATAACTGGGATAAATTAAATTCTGACATCACTCATTGCCATCAATGTGACCTTTGTCATACTAGAACACAAAGCCTCGTAGGATCTGGATCGCATCAAGCCGAATGGCTATGGATTACTGAAGCACCTAGTCAAATTGAGGATCAAGATGGCGACACTATGTTAGGTGTAACAGGCGAACTATTTACAGAAATGTTAAGAGCCATCAACTTATCGAAAGATGAAGTATTTATTACCCACATTATTAAATGCATGACACCTAATAATCGGGCACCTCATGCAAATGAGTTACTCAATTGTCATGGTTACATACAACGCCAGATCAAACTAATTAAGCCAAAAATAATGATAGCTGTGGGCCATGTTGCCGCACAAGCCTTACTCAATCAACACGCCCCCCTATCAGAGCTTAAGAATAATACACATATGATTAATAACATCCCTCTGGTTGTGATTAACCATCCTGCTTATTTATTAAGATTTTTACATGAGAAACAATCGGCTTGGCTTGATCTACTTAATGCACTCCAGATATACAAAGAAATGAAAGGTGAACCATGCGGGGACTAATGGACAAAATAAAAAAAATTGTCGTCTATGATGCAGACAATGAATTTTACGCTAAAATTTTTCCTGATTCAGTAACAAAAAAAGATCTAATGCGCATTAGAACAATGACACACGCGGACTTACCCTCTGTTTTATCCATAGAGCAGCAGAACTATGATTTTCCATGGGAAGAAGATATTTTCACAGATTGCTTTAAAGCCGGCTACGATTGTTACGTATGTGAATACGACAATAAAGTGTTAGGTTACTGTCTACTATCAATGGCTGTAGGCGAGGCACACATACTCAATATTTCTGTTGATCAAAATGAGCAAGGTCAAGGTATTGGTCGTAGAATGCTGGAACACTTAATTGATACGGCCAAAGGAAAGGCAGAGACTATCTTTTTAGAAGTAAGGCCTAGTAATGTAGGAGCGATAGCGCTTTACCAGAATACCGGGTTCAACGAAATTGGAATTAGAAAAGCTTATTACCCAGCCTTAAATGGCCGAGAAGACGCCATAATGCTGGCTTTAGAATTGTTTAACTAAAGTAACTGAACGAGAGCCTTTATAGGCTCTCGTATTATATGTATCAATTATTTTAAAGCCGGTGTCACATGGGGCTCAATCAGTTGATACATCAATTGATGCATTTTTGGGCTACCAACAATTACGTTTCCTGATTCCATATACTTATCATTAAAAGAAAAATCAGTCACAACACCACCGGCTTCTTTAACAAGTAGAATGCCTGCAGCCATATCCCATTCCATAATACCAATTTCCCAATAACC
>CANGLL010000166.1 GCA_947454605.1 Methylococcaceae bacterium
GCCGCGATTATTTGCGGCTTTTTTATTTCTCTTATATGGCTGCGTAGCAAAACGGTTATGCAGTGGCCTGCAAAGCCATCTACGGCGGTTCGACTCCGCCCGCAGCCTCCATTAGTACCTCCAAACACTTCCAGTAAAATACAGTAACAATCGACATTTTTTGCAGTAAATTTTACAGTAACTCAATTTTATGGAGTAACTGTAGATATAGTTACTGCACATTTGAAAATTAAACTATTTCAAGGTGTCCCTATGGCCAAAGAACTTCTAAAAGACATAATAAAAGTAATAAAAAAAGAAATAGGCAAAGGTTGATTGGTTCCTTTCAAAACCAGTAAGCACACCAGGGGAAAATCTAGGCAAAAAAACTTCTGAAATACTCGCACCGGTAGATTGATAGGTGCCGTTGGCAATGGAATGTTCTTCGCATTGAGCGCAACATCTGAGCAGAAGCAGAGACTTTACTAACTACCCTTACCATGTGCGGATGATGATTGGATACGCCTTAAATAAAACCAATTTCGGTAATTTGAATATAAAAAGAAGGCTAAAAGACTGGGTAATTCCCAGACGTATTAGGAATGCGACTAGCGTGTTTTCCTAATGCCACCGTTGGAACATAGAAACAAAAGACGCACTTCGAGGTACTGGCCAACCGCCTCTGTAATTAGTGTAACGCTAGGTAATGAAGTCAACTCAGATGAAATTATTTTTTTGCTCCCGAAAGGGGGCAAAAATCCGTAAATCGTAATCTAGATGAAGATAGTCCCACGGGCAATATCCTCTTGAATATAAGCTCTATATTGCTAGTGGCATTCAACAGCATCATGACAATAAAAAATTAACCTGAAATCAGCCTGAAAGAAGAAAAAGGTGCTGACCGAAAGGGAAGCACCAGTGAGCGACAGTTCACTCTCAAGTGTTCCAGGATATGTTGGCAATCTCACCATTAAAATCCTAATGCCCTAATGAATAGCTACGCCTAAAATTCGAGTTATTAGCTACAAATGATAAATACTCAGTCATACAAAGGAGTTTTATTATGAAACCAAGAAATAACAAAAATCTAATAGCAATGAGGGCTTATCGCTTTACCCCTACCCTGGCACATTCTGTTTATGCCACGGCAAGAAGTTTGAATTTAAGTGAAAGTGAGTTTGTTAGGGTTGTACTGTTAGATGCTGTTGACCGGTTGAATTAAATTAATACCTCGACAGCAGTTATAATTTGCACAGTTCGTTTAATTTGTTATTATATGAACACAACTCATCCTATGCGGCTGTCATTAAATTGACTTCAGTGTGGGACGAAAGAACCGCCTTCGGGCGGTTTTTTCATTTCTAGGATACGGTATGAAAACTATAGTTTATGTCGATGGATACAACTTTTATTTTGGCGTATTAAGAGGTACTCAATACAAATGGTTAGACATCGTCGACATTTTGAAACACATTTGTCATGTTCAGGATCCTCATATTGAAGTTACACAAGTTAAATTCTTTACAGCTCCCGTTATTACTCGTCTAGCCACGCAAGGTGAAAAAGCACAACAATCACAAGACATCTACCACAAAGCATTAAAAAACAAACACGGCGAAACCATTGAAATTATCAACGGTTATTACCACATGGAAAAAGGCACACCTCCAAAATATAAAAACCCAGTGGATAAAACAGATCGTGTAGACATCTGGAGACTTGAAGAAAAACAAACCGATGTCAATATTGCATTACATTTATATCGTGATGCTGTTCACAGAAACTGTGAACAAGCAGTATTAGTATCTAGCGACTCCGATCTTGAATCTGCATTGAAATTTATTAGCTTTGACTTCCCTAAACATAAAATTGGACTAATTCTGCCAAGAAGACAATCAATAACAGATAAACAACGCCCGGCTAATAAAAGTTTATCAAGTTATTCAAA
Organism: Methylococcaceae bacterium; assembly: GCA_947454605.1. Lineage (GTDB taxonomy): Bacteria > Pseudomonadota > Gammaproteobacteria > Methylococcales > Methylomonadaceae > Methylobacter_C. The sequence goes on from CANGLL010000166.1 coordinate 1,928, forward strand.
TTGGACTCGCCAATATATACTTGACGAAGAGCTATTAAAATTCCAATTACCACTCAAGGTTCCTACAAAGAAAAAACCTGCTGTTAAACCAGATTACTGGTAATTAAAAATCATATTTATATTCAAATTTAGAATAACTTCTATACATCACTTATAATGGCCTTTGTCGATTCCAAATTTGTTAATCATATTTACAAAAACATATTGCAGTAACTTTTACAGTAACTTAACTTTTAAAAATAACGAGAATCTATATATAGAAGGACTTACAGAGCGTATTTAGGCAGTGCCCGCAGCCTCCATTAGTACTTCCAAACACTTCCAGTAAAATACAGTAACAATCGACATTTTTTGCAGTAAATTTTACAGTAACTCAATTTTATGTGTTAATCAGCGTGCAAAACTTACCAGGGTTCTGGGGAAAACAGCGTTAAAAAGTTTCCACCCCGGATTGATTAAAATCCGACATTTTGTCGGAGAACCCTGGAGTGTTAACAATGGATATTATTGCCGAAGTTCGAAGGCGTCATCTTATCAGTGGGGAATCGATTAGTTCGATTGCTAGCTCCCTAAAATTATCTCGCCCTACCATCAGAAAGCATTTAGTCACTGAATCTGAGCCTGTTTATACACGTGAATCTCAACCAGAGCCTAAGCTTGGATCATTCAAGTCGTTATTGGTTAAATGGTTGGAAGTTGATAGAGCCTTACCTAAAAACCAACGCCGCACAGCCCAACGATTGTTTGAAGGTTTAGTGGCTGAAGGTTACCAAGGGGCTTATGACAGCATTCAACGTTTTGTTAAACAATGGAAGCTTGATAACAAGGTATCAACATCTACTCAACAAGCCTTTGTGCCTTTAGCGTTTTCTCCTGGCGAAGTGTGTCAATTTGATTGGAGCCAAGAAACGGCTGAAATAGGTGTACCCTAACAGATGGTCTATGACAATCTTAAAACAGTTGTTGATACGGTTTTCGTGGGTAAAGAACGTCAGTTTAATCGCCGCTTTATGACCTTAGCTAATCACTATCTGTTTGAACCCATAGCGTGTACGCCCGCTGCTGGCTGGGAAAAGGTCAGGTAGAAAATCAGGTTGACAATATCCGAGAATGGCTATTCACTCCACGAACCAAGTTTAATAACTTTGCTGATTTAAATGCATGGTTAGCAAAGCGCTGTGAGGAGCTTGCTCAACGTAAACACCCTGTTTACACGTCACAAACTATTGCTGAATGTTATCAAAAAGAACACGCTTTACTCCGCAAAATGGGCGGGGCAAATGGTTTCAGTCAGAGTGACGGCTTATTCGCTGAGTCTTGTGGCTAATGGTGATGTAATTGCAGAACATCAACGTAGTTTTATCCGCGATGAAATAGCCTATGATCCTTGGCATTATCTGCCTGTACTAGGGAAGAAACCCCGTGCTTTACGACATGGTATTCCATTTCAAACGTAGGATTTACCTGAAGCTATACAGCGTGTCAGAAAGAAACTGCTTCGACAATCTAAAGGCGACAAGGCATTTGTTGATTGCTTATTACTAGCAAAAGAGGTGGGTGTGGATGCCTTTGAAATTGCCTGCGAGTTGGCGCTATGATCATTTACTAGGAACCCATCATGTCCATTGATTTATTAACCCAACTCAAAGAGTTGCGTCTCTATGGCATGGCAGAGATATGGGCGGACATTAAAGCGGAAGCGCCATTAATGCGCTTTGCTGAATAGAGGTACCAACTTTGTAACAGCCAAATAATACGGTCGGCTTCAGTCTTTGGAAAATAACTTTGAGTAGTCATATTCATAACCTTAGGGTTAATGATGAGTTGGGTGTTATGAGGCTGAACATTCAACCTAATAAATCGATAAATCCTTGAGATAGTGTTGACGCCGACAATCTTTGTGTTAGCACTGACGCTGTGAGTGGTGATGCTGACTCTCTTAGCGTTAACGCCGGTTTATGCGGTGTTAGCACTAATTCTTGCAGTGTAAAGATTGCAGCTTTTGACCGTGTCATGGCCCTAGATAGGGTGGTCATAGGAAAGGTGGTTGTAGCCCCAGATGAGGAGGTGTTAACGTGCCATCAATAAGTGCTAGCGCTGATAAGCTTAGTGTTAACGTACAAGTTGTCAGCGTTAACGCTAAGTGAATAAGTGTTAACACTCGTTCATTTAGTGCTAGCACTAACAACTACAGCGTTAGTTCATAAAAAGTTAGGTGTTATGCTTGCTGCACTTTTGTTAACGCCAATTAGTCTGGCGAATCATATGACTAAGCAGATGAGTTGACTTTATACTGTTTTAATAAAATAGATAGTGATTTATGAAATATTTTGAAAAATATTTTTTTTGTTGGATTGTGTGTTTATCGTGTATAGTTAGTTATGTGAAAGATTATTAATACTGATTAGGTTACCCGTAAGGTATATAATAGTTGCCAATAAAAAATAATCATATTATTTAACGTATTCAGGTTATTTGTGAACAAAGACTTAGAAGAAACACTAGTTGATGACAATCCTACC
>CANGLL010000167.1 GCA_947454605.1 Methylococcaceae bacterium
AGTATTGCCGATGATAAAGCGGCTTATGATGTTTCTTATAAAGCTTATCAAGTTACGTTAGCGGATTTATATCAAAGAATCAGAAAAGCCTCTCTGGTTGCTGAGACTGAAAACGGCACGCAAGTTAAAATTTCTTTAGCTAAGATAGTGCGTGTTTATCAGCCTAATTCAATGTCTGTGTTTGCTAAGATGAAGCACTATGTTGTCAAGGTGATTGAGTTTTTAACGGATGATCCTAGAGAAGCGAATACTGAGGGTGGTATTTTTCCTGCCATTTTTGGTACCGTATTGATGGTCATGATGATGTCAGTTATCGTGACGCCTTTTGGTGTTATTGCTGCTGTGTATTTACGTGAGTATGCAAAGCAAGGTTTTGTGACGCGTTTAATTAGAATCGCGGTTAATAACTTAGCCGGTGTCCCTTCAGTGGTATACGGTGTATTTGGCTTGGGATTCTTTGTTTATATTCTCGGTGGTAATATTGACCGATTATTCTTTCCTGAATCTGCACCTGCACCTGTGTTCGGCACGCCTGGTTTATTGTGGGCTTCGATTACTTTAGCATTACTGACTTTACCGGTGGTTATTGTTTCTACAGAAGAAGGTTTAGCGCGTATTCCAAGTGCTATTCGTGAAGGTAGTTTGGCCTTAGGGGCGACAAAATTAGAAACCTTATGGTTAACTGTGCTTCCTATGGCGAGCCCTGCCATGATGACGGGTTTGATTTTAGCGGTTGCAAGAGCGGCAGGGGAAGTGGCCCCATTGATGTTAGTGGGTGTGGTTAAATTGGCTCCTACTTTGCCTTTAGATGGAAATTTTCCCTTTTTACATTTAGATAGAAAGTTTATGCACTTAGGTTTTCATATTTATGACGTGGGGTTTCAAAGTCCTAACGTTGAAGCCGCTAGACCGTTGGTTTATGCAACAGCATTATTGTTGGTTTTAGTTATTGTAGGTCTTAATTTGGCTGCAATTGTGATAAGAAATAACTTGCGAGAAAAATATCGCGCTTTGGAAGGTTAATCAAATGTCAGAACAAACACGTACACATGCAATTGATATGAGCTCTGTTATTCGTAACAAAGGCACCCAGGACGAGTCTAATGAAACTTGTCTAAAAGTTGAGAATCTCAATCTTTTCTACGGAGAAAAACAAGCGTTACATGGCATTAATATGGAAATGCCAAAGAAAAAAGTAACCGCATTCATCGGCCCCAGTGGTTGTGGAAAATCTACATTACTTCGTTGCATAAACCGCATGAATGATTTAGTAGATAGCGCTAGAATTGAAGGTAAGATTTTACTTGATGGTGAAAACATCTATGATAAATCAGTTAATGTAGCCGCGTTACGTAGACGTGTAGGGATGGTGTTTCAAAAGCCAAATCCGTTTCCCAAATCAATCTTCGAAAACGTGGCTTACGGCTTAAGAATTCAGGGCATTAACGATAAACAAATCTTAGAAGAAACGGTAGAGAATTCTTTAAGAGGTGCGGCATTATGGGATGAAATGAAGGATCGTCTGAATGATAATGCGTTGGGCATGTCAGGTGGTCAACAACAACGCTTAGTGATTGCACGTGCAATTGCTATTGAGCCAGAAGTGTTATTATTAGATGAACCTGCTTCTGCATTGGATCCTATATCAACTTTAAAGATTGAAGAGTTGATAAATGAATTGAAAGAAAAATATACCATTGTTATCGTGACACATAATATGCAACAGGCCGCTCGTGTGTCTGATTACACAGCATTTATGTATATGGGTGATTTGATCGAAATGGGTACCACCAGCGAGCTTTTCACTAATCCTGTAAAAAAACAAACAGAAGATTATATTACCGGTCGGTATGGTTAATTAAGGAGTAAGCAATGGACAATACTAAAATAGGTCATCACATATCCGAACGCTTTAATAACGAGCTAGAAGATATTCGTAACAAAGTATTAATCATGGGCGGTTTAGTTGAGCGCCAAATTGAGTTGGCGATTGAGGCTTATTCAACGGGTAACCTTGAGTTAGCTGAGCAAGTGATTAAACAAGATAACGATGTAGATTCTCTTGAGATTGCGATTGATCAAGAATGTACCCAGATTTTAGCATTAAGACAACCGACTGCTTTTGACTTAAGAATGTTGATTACCGTGATCAAGATCATTCATGAAATTGAAAGAGTGGGTGATAAAGCAGAAAAAATTGCTGAAATGGCGATTAAATTAAATGACTCTGATACTAAGTTGTCGCCTTATGAGTTAGAACATATGGCTGTATTAGTAAAAGGTATGTTACATGATTCTTTAGATGCTTTTGCTAGAATGACGGTTGATAGTGTACCTAGTATTACAGCATTAGATATCAATGTGGATCGTGAATATGACAGTATTCTTCGCCAATTAATTACAAAAATGATGGAAGATCCTAGAAATATTACGCGTACGCTGGATGTTCTTTGGACGGTACGTGCCTTAGAAAGAATCGGAGATCACGCGTGTTACATTTGCGAACATTTGGTTTATATGATTAAAGGTGAAGATGTTCGCCATTTGAGCCAAGAAGAATTAGAAAAACGCGTTAAGTTTTAATAGATTGTATTCGGACTCAGTTTAGGAAGTAGCAATCTATAAACAGTTTGCTACTTTTACTTTAATTTACCATTTTTCTTATATCCCGCTTCAATTATTTGCCCATAGCTTAAGCCTGCATCATTGCAGGGTATATGTTGGGGTAAATAGACCGTATATCCTGTTTCTGATAATAATTGTTGCACTTGTTCTGTTAGTAAGCGGTTTTGGAATACCCCACCTGTTAAACCCACCGCTTTAAAATCCCTGTCTTTATTGATCTCTTTAACTTGTTTAACTAATGCATTGGCAAGACTGGTATGAAAGGCACTCGCTTTTTCTTGGACGCTTAAGTTTGCGTCTTGTAATAACGCAATTAAAGGTGACCAATCACATTCCCACAGATTTCGTGACGCATTCGTTAAAGGTAATTCGATACTCACCCCCGCGAAGTTATTAGCGATAGCTTCTAAATACATAGGGGCATGACCTTCAAAGTCTGCCTTGTAGACTAATTCTAAAAGAGCGCTGGCGGCATCAAATAATCGCCCAACAGAAGTGGATAGTGGACAATTGATTTGTTTTCGCCAACTTTGTTTCAGTAAATTAGATTCATAAGGGCAGTCAGACCAGTCTTGATCGATTTCCCAACACACACTCAGTGCAGTTCGCCAGGGTTCCAGCGCGGCTTTTTCCCCGCCAAGTAAACGAAAAGGTTTAAAGGAGCTGACACGTTGCCAATTTCCGGACTGTCCAAATAAGCCTTCGCCCCCCCAAAAGGTTTTATCAGGTCCATATCCCGTGCCATCCCAGGTGAAAACTAACAGGTCTTCATTGACAGAATGTTCTGCAACTAAGGCAGACGCGTGCGCATGATGGTGAAATACGGGGTAAACGTTCAGCCCCGATTGATGCGCCCATCGACTAGAGATATAGTTTGGGTGAGCATCACAGATGATCTCAGTGATTTCTATGCCATACAGCTGACTAAGGTCTGCGATGGTCGCTTCAAATACTTCAATACTCCTGGGTGAACTTAGGTCACCAATGTGAGGTGAAATAACGACACGATTGTCCCATGCGAGCGCGATGGTGTTTTTAAACTCGCCACCCACGGCAAGGAGTGGCTTTGGCAATGTAAAGTTTAGTTCAAATTCTAAAGGAGCAATACCGCGTCCTAACCGAATGGGTTGTGGTTGGTTAGCGATGATTCTGTATATACTGTCCTCTGCGGGTCTTAATATGGGACGCTCATGGTGTAAAAATGCATCCGCAATATGGCCTAAGCGTTGTTCAACTTCTGAGGTGTTAAGTAATACCGGTTCGCCGCTGATATTAGCTGAGGTCATAACTAAGGGTTCTGCCGCACCCGCTAGTAGTAGATGATGTAGAGGTGAATAGGGCAGCATAAACCCTATTTCATCCAGACACGGAGCTACTTGTTCAACTATGCGTGTGTTGTTTCGTTTTCTAATCAGTACGATGGGCCTTTCAGGGGATGTCAATTGTTGTATTTCTAGGGGGGTAGGATTGGCATAGTGATGAATAGCATCTTTGTCATTGTTATCCTTTACGGGGATCATAACTGCGAAGGGTTTAGAAGGGCGGCGTTTCCTTTCGCGTAATGTCGATACAGCTGACGCGGAGCTCGCTAAACAACATAAATGGTAGCCGCCAATGCCTTTTATCGCCAAAATTGAGCCTGCTTTCAATGCTGTAATCGTAGCTGATAAGGCAGGCTCATTCCCTTTGATAATGAGATCATTTTGATAAAAACTCAGTATAGGACCGCATTCTGGACAAGATAAAG
>CANGLL010000168.1 GCA_947454605.1 Methylococcaceae bacterium
AAGGCACTTTCAATATTTGAGCGACCGGTATAACCCAGGCTGTAAGTTAAAATAGGGTATTTAGATATTCGCTCTAAAGTAATAGGACCTTCAGCCAAAGGATGGTCAGTGGGCACGATTAAAGAGTGTGACCATTCATAGCATTTCTTAAGAATAAGGTCCGGTATTAAATCAACACGCTCCGTACAAATGGCTACATCGGCTTTACGATTATGGAGTTGATCAATAAGTTGTTCGGGTGAAGCCTGTACCATGTAGATATTAACCCCAGGATACTTTTCTCTAAAGCGGGCAATCGGTTTGGGTAAAAAATATTTGGCTTGAGTATGGGTGGTTGCAATATGCAAGGTCCCTTTACTACTGTCTAAAAAATCAGCGGCTATATGTTGAATATTAGCTTTGGCTTTATTGATAGTCGCCACTTCATCCATAATGCTAAGACCCAAAGAGGTCATACTCACTAATTTTTTGCCTTGGCGCTCAAATAAAGGTGAGCCTAATTCTGCTTCAAACAAATGTAATTGTCGACTGACAGCGGATTGCACAATGTGCATTTTTTCAGCCGCTTTAGACAAGTTTAAGTTAGTTTCTTGCAGAACCCTTAATAACTCGATTTGACTTAAATTCATGATTTAATGAAACCAGTGTGCGTGACGGATCTTTAATTTAACGACATCGCCAATTTTGAGGGCTAAGGCTTTAAATTGTTCTTTAGGCATTTCAGCAAAGAGAGATTTACTAGCATGATGATCATTCTTTACTAACTCAAGACGAATAAGAGCCCCTAGATGTTGCCAGTCTTTTAAGGTAGCGGTTGCATCTTGATGACTTTCAGATTTTTCAATCAGAATATCATGCGGACGTACGTGAGCAATTCTGCCGGTACTGTTGGCATTAATAATACCCACATTTCTTAACCATTCATTATCATGCTCATCCAAATCAAACACATTGGTTTGGCCAATAAAACGAGAGACAAAAGCGTTAGTGGGGTTATCGTAAATCTCACTGGGTGAACCCTGTTGCTCAATATGCCCATGATTAAGCACGACCACTTGACTCGCTACTTCCATCGCCTCTTCTTGATCGTGTGTAACAAAAATACTGGTCACATTAAGATCATGATGTAAGTTTCTTAGCCACAGACGTAAGTCTTTTCTAACGCTGGCATCCAATGCCCCAAAAGGCTCATCGAGTAATAATACAGAAGGTTCTACAGCCAAAGCGCGGGCTAACGCAATACGTTGGCGCTGCCCCCCAGATAATTGATCAGGATAACGATCATGTAACCAGTCCAATTGTACTAAATCTAACAGGGCGTGCACTTTTTTCTTAATAATCTCATTACTCGGCCGTGTGTGGCGAGGCTTAACGCGTAAGCCAAACGCTACATTTTCAAATACCGTCATGTGGCGGAATAAAGCATAGTGTTGAAAAACAAAACCAATGCCGCGTTGGCTGACATTTTGGCTGGTTTTATTTTCACCATTAATAATTACGCTGCCTTGATCTGTATGCTCTAAGCCGGCAATGATTCTTAATAAGGTGGTTTTTCCGCAACCCGAAGGGCCTAATAAGGCCACCAACTCTCCTTCGGGTACTTCTAAGTTGATATTGTGTAGAGCGGCAAAGCTGCCAAAATTCTTACTGATATCAGAAAGTATAATGCTCATAGTAAAATCTCTAGTGTCTTAAGGGTCATAAAGCCTAATGCTTTGTTGACGTTTGTTAATAATGTTAAACAGCTGTTTAGGGTTGCTGCATTAGGTTTATGGTTATCGACTGGCTTGCTTCCATTCAAGTAGGGTTTTTAAAACGAGAGTCACAATCGCTAAGCCCGCCAGAATAGAGGCACTCGCAAAGGCGCCGACGACATCGTAGTCGTTGTAATTAACTTCAACGTTTAAGGGTAAAGTGTTTGTTAAGCCTCTAATATGACCAGAAACGACTGAGACCGCGCCAAATTCACCCATCGCGCGGGCATTACAAAGTAGTACGCCATACAGCAAAGCCCATTTAATGTTCGGTAAGGTCACAGAGTAAAATGTTTTCCAGCCACTGGCGCCTAAGGATAAAGCCGCTTCTTCTTCTTGATGCCCCATTTCTTGCATTAAAGGAATTAATTGCCTTGCCACAAAAGGGAAGGTCACAAACAGGGTGGCTAAAATAATGCCGGGGGCAGAAAAAATAATTTTTATGTCATAAGTGGCCAATAGCTTGCCAAACCAACCTTCTGCACCAAATAACAAGACAAATATAAAACCCGAAATAACCGGAGACACAGAAAAAGGCAGGTCTATTAAAGTGGTTAAAAAGCTCTTGCCTTTAAACTCAAAGCGAGTAATGGCCCAAGCCGCCGTTATGCCAAACAGTGTATTTAAAGGTACCGTCACAATGGCCACTAACAAAGTTAATCTTATGGCGGCTAAAGTGTCTGCCTGGGTGAGTGCGGTCCAATAAGCTTCTATGCCTTTAGAAAGGGCTTGGTAAATAACTAAGCCTAAGGGTAAGCAAATAAACAACGTAATAAAGCCTAGGGCTATAGCAATTAAGCTCCATCTGACCCACTTGGGATCTTGTAATGCATGCTGTTGCCTAACGACAGTGTCTTTAGCTGATGTGTGTGGAATGGTGTGCGTATTCATAGAGGCGTATCTTAAAGTTGTCCAGAGCGCTTACGCACCCAGAATTGTAATAAATTGATGATGAGCAAAAGTAAAAATGAGATAACTAGCATAGTTAAGGCAATGGCCGTAGCACCTTGAATATCATACTGTTCTAATTTTATAACGATTAACAGCGGTACGATTTCAGATACATAAGGAATATTACCCGCGATAAAAATAACTGAACCATATTCACCTACGCCTCTTGCAAAGGCGAGGGCAAAGCCGGTAAGTAGCGCAGGAGAAATATTGGGGAATATGATTTTGGTAAACACTTGTAAGCGTGTTGCACCCAAGCTAGCACCGGCTTCTTCCATGGCGCTTTCAAACTCCAGTAATACCGGTTCAACGGTTCTTACGACAAAGGGAATACTAATAAAAATAAGCGCAATCACTATACCAATGGGTTTAAAGGCTATTTGTAAACCAAAAAACTCATTTAATAAGCGACCTAAAAAACCACTCGGCTGAAAGATAGTAGCTAAAACAATACCGGCAACCGCGGTGGGCAGTGCAAAAGGTAAATCGATTAGCGCATGAAAGATATTCTTTCCAAAAAAAGAATATCGAACCAATACCCACGCGGTAATAAAGCCAAACACACTGGCGACGGCGGCCGCTATTAATGCGGCAAAAAAGCTGACTTGAAAGGAAGATAAAACACGTTTGCTGGTGATGATGTGGACATAATCATCCCAGCTCAGTTTAAAGCTTTCAAATACCAAGGTGCTGAGGGGTATTAAAACAACCAGTCCTAAATAGAGTAAGGTGAGCCCGATGGTGGGTCGGAATCCTGGCATGACGCTCTTGTGTGACATTATCTATCCTTTAGTAAACTTTATTAACGCGGCTAAATGACTTAGCGAAAATAATGATATTTAATTCTTTTTTTAAAGTTTAATTAGATTTCTTATGATAATAAAACGACTATTTCAGATATGAATATCTAAATAAGTGATAGTAAAGGCTCAGCTAAGACTGTGTTAAATACTAAAGTTGGGTTATGCTTCAATTTTTGATGTATCAATTGGAAAGCGAGTGCACTTAACAGAATCCGATAACCAAACCTATTTTGATAAAAATAAAGCAAGAGAAAAAATTTGCGCTGTTTGGTTAAAAGCTCAAGCAAAAATAGCTAAAAAGTGGCTTTATTTAGCAGTGAGTGCAGGGGTTATTAATGGCTGGATGGTCATTATTCAATCAGCTGTACTTGCTTATCTATTACAAGCAATCATTATTGAAAAACTCCCATTAATAGTATTGATGCCCTATTTATGGAGCTTGGTTGTGATTTTTGTTGTGCGCAGTTTATGTGTTTATGCTTATCCAGTTTGCGGGTTTGAGGCTGGAGCAAAGGTAAGGTCATCTGTTAGGCAGCAGTTGTTTACACAATTTTTAAAACAAGGGCCGTCTGAAATAAAGAACCATCAAAGTGGGAGCTTGGCTACGGTAATGCTTGAGCAAGTCGATGCCTTAGAGCATTATTTTTCGCGGTATTTACCACAACAAATGCTCGTCGCTATTTTGCCAATCAGCATACTAATAGTAGTAATGCCCTTCAATTGGATCGTTGGAGTGATCTTTTTAATCACAGGGCCGCTGGTGATTTTATTTATGGCTTTGGTGGGTATGGGGGCGGCCTCAGCAAGTCGTAACCAGTTTTTAGCTATGTCTCGAATGAGTGGATATTTCCTTGATCGTTTGCA
>CANGLL010000169.1 GCA_947454605.1 Methylococcaceae bacterium
GGCTTAGGTGCAGAGATTGGTATCAGTACTGATAAATTACATGCCCGTGGCCCTGTCGGTTTAAAAGGCTTAACCTCTTTAAAATACATCGTATTAGGCGATGGGCATATTAGACAGTAAATGATTGGGGTATTTGGGGGCACATTTGATCCAGTTCATTACGGTCATTTACGCTCCGCGCTAGAAGTTAAAGATCGGTTTGATTTAACGGAGATTCGTTTAATTCCAAGTGCTCAGCCCCCTCATCGTGAACAACCTTCTGTCACTGCAGAAAGTCGTTTAAAGATGTTAGCACTGGCGATTGAAGGACAGCCTGATTTAAAGATTGATGATCGGGAGTTAAAACGCAGTGGCCCGTCTTATATGGTGGACACGCTCAAGTCGATACGTGATGAAAGTGCGACACAGCCGTTATTATTATTTATCGGTAGCGATGCGTTTAATCAACTAACGACATGGCATGAGTGGCAAGCCTTATTTAATTATGCCCATATTGTGGTGTTAACTCGCCCCAACTATGAAGCACAAGCACTGAATGCGTTTTTTGTAGCCCATCTAGCGACAGATAGCGCAGAATTGGCAGAGGCCCCAGCGGGTAAGTTATACTTTCAACCCGTTCGGCAACTCGACATTTCGGCAACGGCAATCAGAGAGATGATTGCACAGAAAAAGAATCCGGGATTCTTACTTCCCGACAAGGTGCTCACCTATATTAGGCAACACCAGCTTTACCTGAGATAATAGTCTCATCATATCACTAGGAATTTTAATGCAAGTAGAAGATTTATTAAAAATCGTCCAAGACGTTTTGGATGATCGTAAAGGACATAACATTGTTACATTGGATGTACGCGGAAAAACCAGCTTTACCGACTACATGATCGTGGTCACCGGTACTTCGGATCGTCACCTTAAATCATTATGTGATTATGTCGTAGAAAAAGCTAAAGAAGCCGGTTTTAAACCTTTAGGTATTGAGGGTGACTTAGGCTCAGATTGGGTGTTACTTGATTTAGCAGACATTATCGTACACGCAATGACTTCAGAAGCACGTGGCTTTTACCAACTCGAAAAACTCTGGTCAGTTGATGGTCTATCAGAAACTGATGATGAGATCGTTAACGATTAACACCCATGTCATCCCCCGATAATAAAACTGACACAGCAAACTATGAAAATAGTATTGCTGTACTCAGTTTAATTGGCATTATCAGTTACCTCGTTTTACAGTATTTTGTAGTCATCAGTCCTGAGACGTTTACGTTAACGATTAACACTGATTTATCGTCAAATCTAAAGCCTCTCTTTAGCGAACAAATCCATTTCTCTTGCACCTACCCGCAACTGCCATTATTTTTAGTCTTGCTATTAGGCGGCATCCCTTTAGTGCTAAGCATTCTAACTAAAATGGTTAAAGGCGATTGGGGCGCTGATTTACTGGCTGCTTTGTCTATTGTTACCGCAGTCGCACTCAACGAATATTTAGCCGCTAGCCTCGTGGTTTTAATGTTGGCGGGTGGTGCGGCACTTGAACATTATGCGGTCCGCAAAGCCTCTTCAGTGTTAGAAGCGTTATCAAAACGTATGCCAGCGGTTGCCCACAAAAAACTCGAAAACAGCCTGCTTGATATCAGCACAGAGCAAGTGTGTATTGGCGATGAGTTATTAATCCTACCGCATGAAATCTGCCCCGTTGACGGTACCGTTACAGCCGGATCCAGTACGATGGATGAGTCGTACTTAACGGGTGAACCCTACCAAATGTCAAAGACCACAGGCTCACCGGTTATGTCTGGCGCGATTAATGGTGACAGCGCCTTAACCATCAGAGCGGATAAGTTGGCAATTGATTCGCGCTATGCAAAGATCATGGAAGTGATGAAGTCGTCTGAAAATTATCGCCCTAACCTAAGACGATTAGGTGATCAGTTAGGTGCACTCTATGCGCCTTTTTCTGTGCTCATTGCGTTAACTGCATGGTGGTATAGCGGGGATGTTATTCGCTTTCTAGCGGTATTAGTGATTGCCACGCCCTGTCCTTTATTAATTGGCATTCCGGTGACGATTATCAGTTCTATCTCTTTAGCGGCACGTAGAGAGATTATTATTAAAAATCCCGCGATTCTTGAAACGATTGGCCAATGTCGCACGGCTATTTTTGATAAAACCGGCACACTCACTTATGGCAGACCCTGGCTAACGGCTATTACAGCTCATAACGATCAATCTGAAGATGAGTTATTACTGTTAACCGCCAGTATAGAGCGCTATTCTAAGCATCCTTTAGCCAGTGCTATTTTAATGGCCGCAGACAAAGCGGGACTGCAACTGGTTAATGCGAATGAAATTGCCGAATTACCTGGGCAAGGTTTAACCGGCAACGTGTATGGAAAACACATACAGATCACCAGCCGTAAACAATTTATTGCCTTACATCCTGATGCCATCTCAGAATTACCGCCGATTACCGGTGGCTTAGAATGTATTGTATTAATCAATCATCACTATGCGGGTGCCTTACAATTTAGAGATGAGGTGAGGTCTGACAGCTCTTCATTTATCAACCATCTGCAACCGAATCATTTATTTGAAAAAGTGATGATCGTTTCGGGGGACAAAGAATCTGAAGTACGATTTTTAGCTGAGCATGTGGGCATCAAACATGTGCACTTTAGTCAAAGCCCTGAGCAAAAACTAGACATTGTCCGTGCAGAAACCCAGATCGCTAAAACCGTATATTTAGGGGATGGTATTAACGATGCCCCCTCTTTAACCGCCGCCACTATTGGCATTGCATTTGGCCAAAACAGCGATATCACCGGTGAATCAGCTGATGCCGTCATTATGGATAGTTCTTTATTAAAGGTGGATGAGTTATTTCATATCGGCGCACGAATGCGCAAGATCGCCTTACAAAGCGCCGTCGGAGGTATGATTTTAAGCGTCATAGGCATGGGCTTTGCCGGCCTGGGTTATCTGAGTCCTGTTGCGGGTGCGGTGACTCAAGAAATCATCGATGTATTCGCGGTGTTGAATGCGCTAAGAGCGGCTATTCCACCCAAGAACCTGTCTGATTATTGATTAATTACCAATTGCTCCGCTAATAAATCAAAATCTGCTGTAAGCATATGAGGTAAAACACCGAGTAAAGGCGCTGATAAAGCGGCTTTAATGGTCTGAATATTTTCATCTCTATGTAACATATCACCGTCCACACACGCCGCTATCCAACCCGCACATGCCAACCCAGATTGCTGTATCGCTTGATAGGTTAATTTGGCGTGATTGATACAACCCAATTTAATCCCCACCACTAGAATAACCGGCAAGTCCAATGCTTTAGCCAAGTCACCAATATCTTGCTGAGCATTTAAGGGGGCATGCCACCCCCCCGCGCCTTCTACAATGACTATATCAGCTGATGCTTTTAGCGCATCAAAACACTCAAGGATTTTAGCGAAGTCAACGGGGTCATCAACCCCTGCAATATGCGGCGAAACGGGTAACTCATACGCATAAGGATTAATTAGGTCATAAGACTGATGGAGTGAAGCGTGCGTTTGCATTAATAGCGCATCTTCATTACAGAGATATTGCCCCCCCCCCTCATAGCTATCGCTTAGCATACAACCGGCAGCTACCGGCTTCATCCCTACAACGACTTTAGCTTGCCGTTTAAAATACTGCATTAAGGCTATGCTTGCCCACGTTTTACCTACATGAGTATCCGTACCCGTTATAAAGTAACCTGACGTCATTCTCTTATCCCTTTGCAATAACACTAATTACTTCAAACGTGGCGGGGATTTGCTCATTGATACGCAACGCATCATAAGCCGCGAACATATTTTGCATCGCCGTTTTAGTGGTCATCGATTTATTACGCCCCGCCACTTGTTGAGCACCTAAGCCTTTTAACTCTTGCATGAGCGCTTTAACCGTGTGGTAATAAGAGACATACGACTGACTGATGCACTGAATATCAGTAAAGCCGGCCTGCTCTAAAAATGCCTGAACTTGTGCCGTACTGTAAAAATCATTCACATGCGGGTAGTGATCAACCGAAGACCATGCCGCTTTTAATTCTTGCAGAGTATTGGGACCAAATGTTGAGAAGACCAACTGCCCTTCTGGCTTTAAAACCCGCTTAATATCTGTGAATACAGCTGTTAAATTGTGACACCATTGCAAGGCTAAATTAGAAAATAAATGATCAACACTCGCAGTAGCAAACGGCAAAAACTCTGCGTCTGCACACACATAATTAAGATCTGATTGGGTAACTAATTTAGTTTGTGTGGTTTTTAACATAGCATGGGCGATATCCACTGCAATTAATTGCTGATGATTAGCGCCCTCCACTAA
>CANGLL010000170.1 GCA_947454605.1 Methylococcaceae bacterium
ACCATAGACCATGCCTCAACGCAGCGAAACCGGTAAATATATTCTTGTAATGTATTTTGGCTTAAATTATTACATAGAATATCTTCTCAAAATCCCAACTAAAATGGTTAAGCACTATCATGGACAAAGTCATTTTATTGATATAGAATTTACCACGCGTTAATAACCAACTTGATCTTCAGAATTCAAGACATTATTAAACGATATATGAGGAGGATAAATGCGATCAGCTTATGCTGAAATAAAATAAAAATAAACGCAGCGTTACGCCAAGGCGTAAGGAACTCTAAAACCCGCTTATTGTGGGTTTTTTTATGTCCGAAGGTTTTTGATTACGGGCTTTTTTTCAGTTTCCGCATGATAGCAATAACTCATCAACGTCAAATGCGAACCTTTTTTATAAATATGTCTACAACTATTTAAAACTGATTGATAGCGCCTTGACCAATCCAAAGTAAACGATACGTTTAATCATAGTGTTTTATAACCAGAAACTAAGGATTAAAAAATGATTAGAGTCTTATCAATCTCAGTATTATTACTTAGTCATACTGCCCAATCGTCTGAGACTATTAAACTGACAAATACAAACGTTACTGACTATAAAACTGTCAAAAGTTATCAAGTTGGTGATACTGGCCCTCAGGGTGGCAAAGTTTATTTTATTGATAAAACCGGTGAGCATGGCTTAGAGGCAAAAACTACAGATGAATTTAACTTAGTCAATTGGAATGATGCACTTACAGTGGCTAGGGCTTATAACAGCGATTGGCATTTACCAACTAAAACTGAATTAATGTTGCTGTATGAACATAGAATTATTGTGGGTAATTTTACTAAAGACGACTATTGGAGTTCTATCGAGTTAGACAGCAACAGTGCGTGGATACAAGGTTTTTTGAATGGTGACCAAGACCGCTACAATAAATACAGTAAATTAAAAGTGCGTGCTGTAAGATCATTTTAACTGACCCTCATTGGTATCTTAATAAGTTGCTCAAGCATGGCTACCCTTCGACTCATTTTAGGTGACCAACTCAACCCATTACACAGTTGGTTTACAAATACTGACAGCCAGGTGATCTATACCCTAATGGAAATCCGTCAGGAAACTGATTATGTTCTGCATCACGGTCAAAAAATATTAGCTCTATTTGCAGCAATGCGAGATTTTGCTAAGCAACTAGCTAAACAGGGCCATCGTGTGCACTATCTCAAAATCAACGACGTTGATAACAAACATGACTTACCGGCCAACCTGAATGCTTTACGAGCAGATCATCAAATAGCGCATTTTGAATACCAACTCCCTGATGAATGGCGTCTAGATCAACAATTACAAAGCTATTGCCAATCTCTATCAATCAGCCACCAAGCTTACGATACTGAACATTTTTACACCCAACGCAACGAGGTGGCTCAGCTATTCAGTTCCCGTCCTAAGTGGTTAATGGAAATGTTTTATCGGCGCATGCGCATCAAACATGCCGTATTGCTAGATGATAACCAGCAGCCTAAGGGCGGCAAATGGAATTTCGACCACGACAACCGCAAAACTTGGCGAGGCACGCCCACTATCCTACCTGACAAGCGACTCACTCACGATCATTCACAGCTTTGGCAAGACATAATAAAGGCCGATGTGCCCAGTTTCGGAGCTGTCACGGCTGAGGATGTCCGCTGGCCAATCAATCGAAGTGAAGCCTTGCAGCACCTTGATGATTTTATCCAACATAGATTGCCTTATTTCGGCGACTTTCAAGATGCTATGTCTCAACATAGCTGGCGATTGTTTCATTCACTATTGTCATTTGCACTGAACAGTAAAATGCTCAATCCCCGAGAGGTGGTCAATAAAGCCGAAATCGCCTTTAAAAACGGGCAAGTCCCACTGGAGGCCTGCGAAGGCTTTATCCGGCAGATTTTAGGTTGGCGTGAATATATTCGGGGGGTATATTGGGCAAAAATGCCTGCTTACCTTGAGCATAATTTTTTTGCTCACCATCGACCATTACCCACCTGGTTCTGGACGGGTGAAACACAGATGAATTGTCTGGCAAACGCGATTGGCCAATCACTTCAATATGCCTATGCGCATCATATTCAGAGGCTAATGATCATTGGCAACTTTAGCTTACTAGCAGGGTTATCTCCTAACGCTCTACATAAGTGGTATCTAGGCATTTATATCGATGCATTTGAATGGGTCGAACTACCCAACACACTCGGCATGAGTCAATTTGCAGACGGAGGATTATTAGCGACTAAACCCTATGTATCTAGTGGTGCTTATATCGATCGAATGAGTGATTATTGCAAAACTTGCCGGTACGACAAAAAAGTCCGAATGGGGGAGAATGCTTGTCCTTTTAATGCCTTATATTGGGATTTTTTAATTCGCCATCACAATAAATTAAACCGCAACCCACGCATGGCTTTGGTTTACCGAAATATGGATCGGTTATCAATGAACGAACGCACGGCAATAACTGAACAAGCTGAACTAATTTTGGCCAATGTCGATAATTTGTAAAATTTTATTTTTCAAACAGTTAAAACCTACCATTCGATAGCTTGCCCCTGATAATCAATAAAATAAGCACCGCATTTAGCGACCAAGCTGTCTAATGCGTTCATTAAGCCTTCAACAGCCTCGTCAGCCGGCAAACAATGCTCTGGCGAAACGAATTTAGCCGATAGTTTAGAAGCCACTGTTCCTGGCTGAAGAGCCGCAAAAATCAGATTGGGATGGGTACGACTACATTCAATTGCTGCGCTTTGTAAAATCATATTCAAAGCTGCTTTTGACGACCTATAACCATACCAGCCACCTTTTTTGTTATCACTAATACTACCAACCCGCGCAGATAATTTTGCGTAAATGGCTCGATTATCAGTATCCAATAGCGGCACAAAATGCTTTATTAAAAGAGCCGGTCCGATCGTATTAATTTGAAAAGCACGACTTAATTGAATCGGGTCTAATTTAGCTAACTGCTTTTCAGGACCCTGCCCGTCAATAATAAGCGCACCTGTAGCATCGACAATCAATTGAAACGGTGCATTCAAGGCGAGTAAATGGGCCGAATCACTAATAGATATTTCACTTTCTAATGAAAAACTAGGCTGTGTGGTTCTAGATAAACCAGCTACCAGACTACAATTGGGATCATTTTTAAACGCAGTAAAAAATGCCGAACCAATTGCACCACTTGAACCTATCACCAGAGCTTTATATTGCTTGCCTAAACTTTTCATTATGTAACTACCTGTTAATCAAAAACATAAGCAAAAAAATTCAACCATGCTTAATATTAGCTCTGGCATTTTTAATTCAACTATCAACCCAATAATTTTTCAACAATTAAATCGCGTAGGTGTTCTGGCATTTGAAGTGTTTTCAAATCCCAACCCTCACTAATCTGACACCACTTAATCATTTTTTATGTGATTTCTTGATCCAGATCAATATTTGCTATTTATATTCATGTGAAAATAAAAATCTCTTAATGAAAGTTAAGAATAATGGCTTCTTTCTCTTGTGTTAAAGAAGAAATCGATAATTTATCTAGATTATAAACGAGAAAAATAATGAAAAATTTAAGCCGATTGTTATTGTTAGTTATCACTATCTTCAGTCTTGCTGCTTGTGACTCTGGAAAAGGTCCAAGTAAGCCCGCAGGAACAACTTCTTCAAACCAATCTATAAAATAAGCTGTTCAATTAATTTTAGGTAAGTGTGTTCTAAGTTTAGTTCAGAGCCTTGAATGCTAAGGGCTCCTTATCATAAGGAGCCTTTTTTATACCCGAAGGTTTTAGTTAAGGGGTTTGTTCCTGTCTTAAGCTCAACTGAAATCAAAAGAGAGATAGGCTGATTAAAATATCTGGAACTTATTATCTGTTTTTTGGATAAAAACTCAAGATTTGAGTATATGTACCATCACCATTTGGATAAGTTTCTAATTCTCCAGTGAAATTTGAGTAAATGCCTGTAGTTCCTATTATTGGAATAATAGAGACTCCTTTTTCTGATTCCTGACCAGCAACGGTAATTGTTCCTTTCGAGAGCGTTAATGTCCATTGACATTGACTGTATACTCCCGGTCTAGTTGCGATACAAAAACCACTATTTGTACCAAGAATTTTAGACATCTCATTGTTTTTTAGTGGTTGATCAAAAACAAACATATCTCCAAGTGTTGGAATTGGCGGAGCTACAGGAATAAAGTTTTTAGAACCCTCATTTGAATCAGCAATCGTGGTAAGAGAAAACGCTTTTATATCAGCAAGCGTAGTTGTTGAGAATAAAACACCGCAAATAAATATCAGACTTCTTTTGTTCATTATTATTACC
>CANGLL010000171.1 GCA_947454605.1 Methylococcaceae bacterium
CCACCACTAATTTAATAAGTGCAGTTTTAAAACCAGCTATAGAAGCTATAAATAGAGATACTGGTATGCAAATTGAACTACAACTATATAAAAGAGAGAGAAAAACTATTGGGTTTAGGTTTGTGATACCTAGACATAATGATATTGTTGAGTCAAAAATATTATTTTTCTATTTGTGTAAATGATAAATCACCAACAAGGAATTTTAATAAACAATCACCATCCCACAATTCTATATCATGAGATTCAGCTAGATTTATAGCACTACTATAGAATGAACTATTTGTTATTACTATACCAATATCGCCAGAATAATGACCAAGGGCACCAATAACTTCTTGAACAGCTTTTAAATTTACTTTTGAATTAAATCTTTTACATTGAATAATTATTACTGTACCTAAAGTATTTTCTACTACTAAATCAGCTCCATAATCACCACTTTTTGGAGTAGATTTAACCATAAAACCTAAAGAAATAAACTTATCCAACAACAAATTCTCAAATTCAATCCCAGTTAATTTATCAATATCAGACGTATCAATGAATGAATTAGATTGTAGTAATTTCCTGTTTTCTAGTCTTTCTATACCAATCCGTAATTCATTGATACTTGGATGATATGGTTCACGGTCTAATAACTTCTTTAATAATAATTTTGTTTGTTCGACTTTATTGAGCTGTAAACTGCATAACGCAAGAAGTACCAAAGAGTTAATATTGTTATAAATTTTTTCATCAATTTCGTATAAAGCTAAAGCTGAATCAATTTCACCTATATCTAAAAATAAGTCGGCTAAAACAGAAATTTTTCTGAAATCATAACCTTTAATATTAATACTATTAACTATAGCATTACTTCTATAAACTGCAGTATCAGTTGGAGTTAGTATACTTGTAGTTTCATTACATAAAAAATAAAAACTATAAATTAATGCATCGGTATATTGTTTTTTATTTTTTAAAGAAGATACATACTTATTGAAATCTTTATCTAATGACACGCCATGATCATACTTTACCCAACTTGGAATATTTATTGATTGATATTCATAATGATAAGTCATGGTTTCATATAGACATTTAAGATTCTTTATGCCAACCTGATTTATCACAAAATATTCAAAATCAAAAATTTTATCTTCAGAAATTATTATATCTTTAATTACTACTCTGTTGTATAAAGCTTCATCAATTAGAGATAAATTATCACTCGATGTGTCAATTTTTAAAGAGATAAAAAGATCTAACTTTATTTTTTCTGATTTAGACGGAGATATAAGGTTTAAGCACAAATCGCAAATTGATGCTATTTTATTAAAGTCTGTTTTCTTAAGGCGATTCCTGAATTGAATATTAAGATTACTTATTTCTGTCTCAAACTCATATTTTATTATTAATTCTTCAATTGACGAAGTTACTGATTCTTCTGAATTGTTTATTCCAAATTTTTTTAAATAATCAATTAAAGACTTTAATGGTATTTTTGATGTCTTTGCGTATTGTTTTATAGTTTGATCTGTCATTGATTAAATTATTGTATTAATACCTATTTCATAATTTTATACTATAAAACAAGTATACGCGATGCTCAACTTTAAATGAGTTGAAGACAAGGCCGCGACTCCATTAAAGTTGTTCTACGAAAAGCAACTTTATGAAGGAGAAGGGCCATGCCAGTAGAAGACTTTATCATTTATGTTTATTGCTGTGTAGAAGATATTTGTCGAACAATCGTCACCCAACCGCTAAGAAGTCGAGGTTTTATGCCTAAACTGAGCGATGCTGAACTCATCACGATGGAGATCGTGGGTGAATTCATGGGTAAAGACCAAGATAAAGGTATTTGGCGCTATTTTCGTAATCATTGGCATCACTGGTTTCCTCACTTAGGATCGCGTGCCAACTTTGCTAAGCAAAGTGCTAATTTATGGGATCTGAAAAGACGCATACAGGATCACATCACATGGGAAATAGGGGCAAGGGATGATTCGATCTACTTGGTTGACGGCTTTCCGATGCCAATCTGTAAGTATGCTCGATCATCTGGTAGTCGTTGTTTTAAGGGCGAAGCAGGCTATAGCTATTGCGCGGCGAAGGATGAGAAATATTATGGCTTTGAAGGACATATACTGATCAGCTTCAAAGGCATCATCTGTGGCTTGCGTATTCCGGTTCAACGTTGCCACCAATTCCAGAGGAATGTTGCCATCGATTCCATTTTAAAGTTGCCATGATTCCGGTGAATATTGCCACCCTCGGGTGATGATGTTTTAGCGTTTTTGACGCGGGATAACTAAACGATATTCTGCCACCTCTTTTCATTATTATTAAGAGGAAGCAGATGCCAGCTAATAGGTTATCTATGCGAAAAATAAAAGAAGTGTTGCGCTTAAAATGGGCGAATAATTTGAGCGATCGAATGATTGCTCAAAGTTGTAATATATCAAGAACAGCGGTGGCTAATTATGTAGAGCGAGCCACTGCTGCGGGGCTATCTTGGCCCATGCCTGATACACTCAAGGACGTGGAGTTAGAGCGTTTATTGTTTCCTGGTCTTCGCAAGCCCTCTCTAGATCGCGCTTTACCGGATTGGTTAAAAACGCATCAGGAATTGCAAAAAAAGAATGTCACCCTGTTTCTACTTTGGCAAGAATACCGCGAGCAACACCCCAAGGGATATCAATACAGTTGGTTCTGTGATCAATACCGGAGTTGGTTAGGTCAGCGAGATTTATCAATGCGCCAAACACATCGTGCGGGTGAGAAATTGTTCGTCGATTATGCGGGCCATACTTTCCCTGTTATTGATCCACGTACGGGGGAAATCCGTTCTACTCAAATTTTTGTGGCTGTACTCGGTGCCTCGAATTACACCTATGCAGAAGCGACCTGGACGCAAGCGTTACCGGATTGGATAGGCTCTCATCAACGTTGCTTTAACTTTTTGGGTGGTTTACCTGAACTGGTTGTACCCGACAACCTGCGTTCTGGGGTCACTAAGGCACATCGTTATGAGCCTGATATTAATCCAACTTATTTGGAGATGGCCAGACATTATGGCATCGCTATTGTCCCCGCGCGTGTCCGAAAACCCAAAGATAAAGCCAAAGCAGAAGTAGGCGTTCAAATCGTTGAACGTTGGATATTGGCATCCCTACGTCATCAGCAGTTCTTTTCACTCAACGACCTAAATCAAGCCATCCAGCGTTTAGTAATGAAACTCAATCAGCGACCTTTTAAAAAGTTACCAGGGTCACGCAGTGAACTCTTTCACGCTTTAGAAAAACCTGTCCTTAAAGCCTTACCGATAGCGTCATATGTCTATGCAGAATGGAAATTAGTGCGGGTGCATATTGACTACCATGTTGAAATTGATGGGCATTATTACTCGGTTCCTTATCGTCTAGTCAAACAACAACTCGATGCTCGCATGACGGAAAACACCATCGAGGTGTTTAGTAAGGGTGAGCGCATTGCAAGTCACCCACGTTCTCGACAAAAAGGACACCATACGACTCTCAATGCTCATAGACCTGAAGCTCATCAACACTATGGTAATTGGTCTCCAGAGCGATTCATTAACTGGGCTACAAAAATAGGCTCAGCCACCCGTCAGGTTATCGAGGGGGTTCTTCATAGACAACACTATCCTGAGCAAGGCTATCGAAGTTGCTTAGGTATTTTACGATTGGCTAATACTTACAGCGATGTTCGCTTGGAAGCCGCGTGTAAACGCGCCTTATTGTTAGGTACCTGTCGTTATAAAAGCATCGAGTCTATTCTAAAGCACGGGCTAGATAATCAATCTGTTGTGGTAGTAGAAGAATCAGAATTGCCACAACAACATGAGAATGTAGGCGGCTCAACCTATTATCACTAAAAAAGCCACCGTGTCATTATTAGTTTAAAACTAAAACATTAACACATTGGACTTCCACAGGTTTTATTAGAATCGCATCATAGAAACCTGCTGGAAGCCTTAAAAATCCAATAGAAAGAGGATCTTATTTATGTTGAATCATCCCACACTCGATAAACTTAAGACTTTAAAACTTCAGGGCATGATTGAAGGCTTGCAGGATCAAGCACGGCAGTCAGCTATTGAATCAATGAGTTTTGAAGAACGTTTAGGTTTATTAGTCGATAGAGAGATAACCCATCGTCTTGATCGGCGTCTTAAGAATCGATTATCTCAAGCCAAACTTAAACAAAATGCCTGTTTAGAGGATATCAATTATCAGGCAAATAGAGGGCTGGATAAGGCATTATTACAGAGTTTACAGGATTGCAAATGGATAAAAAATCATCTTAATATTCTCATCA
>CANGLL010000172.1 GCA_947454605.1 Methylococcaceae bacterium
GATGCCTTGCCCGTAAATAAAGTAAATCCACGCTTAACGTCCTCAGTTACGTTTTGAGATTGCTTAGCGTAATACCATCTATCAAACGCCGAGTCAGCGGAATTAAGAGTACGCTCATAACTGGCTATCGCTTGCCCTATGGTTTCCATGGTGGGGCCTTTATTAAAGGCTTTCTCAAATAAGCCTTTATAATCAAGACTGTTTTTTACTTTATCTACAACATGTCCTATAGATGGATTAGCCATTTCATTATGAGCCAGAAAAGGTCCCCACACTTGTTGTTCTAAGCTATTTTCTCGACCATCATGAAATAACAGTTGCGCATAACCGACATTGTAAAGTGTCGGACTATTACGACGCACACTCCGTCCCTCAACCCCCACTGCTGTCATCATTTCATTACTGCTAAAACCTTGTTCTGGGATATGGCACATAGCACAAGAAAAGGTGTTATTTAAAGACAGGCGACGGTCGTAAAATAATTTACGTCCTAAGGCAATCTTAGCAGAGGTTACTGGATTATCTTTAGGTTGAGGCAGATTAGGTAAACCTAACGGCGGGGTTTTGGTATATTTAATAAGGTTAAGGACTTTACCTTGACGCTGAGTTAAAGCTACAGAACGAGTTTGATAATCGATGTCCTGATAGTTTTGTTTATTGTCACCCGCTTCATATAAACCCTCAATTTTAATGAGCTTAGGCTCGACCCGTTTTTGATCTCCTATCAATATCGTTTTAATATCATTAATCACAGTATCTGCATGCAAAAAATCAATACTATAAATATTTCGGACATTTTTATCGGTATCAATTAGATAAACACGCAATAAATGTGAATAAGTACCGGTAAACTGACCCTTTTCATCCACTATTTTCTGAATATTTTGCTGATAAGCATCAAGTATGGGTTGTAAAGCGGTTTCGTTCCGAGTAGTGAGAAACTGCCAATCAAACCGACCCGTTTTAAAGCCCTCTCCGTATTCACGCATCTTCTCGGGCGTATCATGAACGGGATTAAAGCTTAAGGTTAACAAGCGTAACTTATCTGCCAACTCAGGTTGTTTTTGCAATTGCTGGCTAATTTTATGAAGTACTAAGGTGGCTAAAGGACAGCCATTAACATCACTGCAAGTCGCGTAAATAAAACTCAGTAAAACAATCTTACTGCCCATTAACTGATGTAAGCTCTTAGGCTGATTTTCACTGGTTAAAATATCACCATCAGCGGCAGGACCAATCACAGGTAATTGATAACTGCCAGGTACTGCTGAAGTAAAAGGCAGTTTAGAGTATCCGACGGCTAGAGGTTTAGTTTCTTGGGCTTGTACTTCAGAAGTTATCAGTATGATGAAAAGACTGAGGTAATAAAAAGTTCTCATGAGGTTCTATTACCCTTGAAATGAGGGTGTCACGCTAACGGTCGTTGATTTGATATTTCTTGAATGTCCTCTTCATTTACCCAAGGTACTGAAGAGGACACTTAATCTCAAGAAACGCTTGTTAAATCAGCTTTTACAACTTGGCTTCTTTACCATATAAAGAATAAGCACCAAAGCGCATTTGATGGGCTCTACCTAACTTCTCTTTGGTAAAATCGATTGAGAATAGCTCTGTCAGCTTAGTACCATCCCAACTATAAGATTTAAAGAACTGTTCATTATCTGCGCCTTTTTTATCCCAGTTAGCCAATAGAGAAGATGTGTAATACAATCTTTTTCCATCCCAACTAGATGAAACCATATTCACTTGCGCGCCGATTTTTTGTTCGAACACTTGTCTTGGATGAAACGGATCACTGATATCAAAACGACGTGTTTTGCCATCCATAAACGTGTTTACCCATAAGCTTTTATCATCACTCGAGATAGAAATATCCACGGGCAATGGGATTTTGGCTGGTTCACCAATATCAGCTACATCCTTTGCTTGCCATTCGTTCTTATCATCTTGATAAATCAACCATATTTTTGAAGTAAGAGCAGAACTGGTAAAACAATAGTTATGTTTTTCATCCCATGCACAACGAATTTCTAAGGGCGCTCCAGGTACATCAAATACTTTTTTAGGTTGACGAGTATTTAAGTCCCATTGGACTACGGTATTGCCAAAGCGTTTCATTGCCTCGGGATCAGCCAACATCTTACCGAAATCCATCATGTAGTTTGACCAACCGGTAAATGAAGAGGTCAGCATCAAGTTTTTACGCGGCAATACTCTGACATCATAATTGTAACCGTCAGCGTACTTTCCTGACTTAATAGCGCCTTCAAGATTACTATCAGTCGGTAGCCAATAAGTGGCTATATAATCACCTGCGTTGCTATATTCAACCAGAGCCGTACGACCACCATGATCTTTATTATTAGATAAAGCGGTAATAATCATACGTCCAGGTAAGGCATACAAACTATGCGGCCCAACTACACCGCCACTTTTAGCAACAAAATCTGTAATCGTTTTAGTTAATAATGGTTTAGCTGGATCAGTAGCTACATCAAAAATAAATATCTTGCTGGTATCCAAGCCACCGGCCCATAAAAATTTACGATCATCTGTAAAGTCTGAATGGTGAGCTTCATTACGACCACCGACAGATAAACTACCAATCACCTTGCCATATTTAGCAGACTTTGGGTTAACATCAACCGTTACAAGTTTATCTTGTTCATCGCCTACGCCTTCGGCACCCAAGGTCCAAATATAAACAAAATCTTCTTGGCCAGTAATTTTAGCCATATAAGGCGAAGCACAGGTTTCATCAGCATTAGCAGAAAGACTAGCAATGCTTAATAAGAAAGCTGCACTCAGCGTAGTTAATTTAAATTTCACAATTCCCCCCTCAATTCATATGTAATTATAGTGTTGTAATACAGATAGGCGATTTAGCAGTATATATAATATTTTTTATTTTTTATACTTACTGTCTAAACATCACGCTCCTTTTAAATTGAATTTCCTCGATAGATTTATTACTAAAACATCTCACTCGGCGTTAACTCTGCAAAGTATCCAACCAAGAAATCAACAAACGTCGTTAATTTAGCCGGCAAAAAGCGTCTTTGTAAATAGGTTGCATAAATCGTTATCGGGGGAATTTGAAAGTCAGGCAAAATTTCTATTAACTTTCCTTGCTGGACATAATTAACAGCCGATATTTCGGGTACTTGTGTAATACCCATCCCTAAGACTGCCGCCTGACATAAAGCTCTGCCGTTATTTGAACAAAAATACCAGTTAGGTTTAATTTTAACTTCCTGCCCATGATCATTAAATAGCCAATAATCTTGATGTGGCGTATCAATATACAGTAAACACCTGTGCGATGATAATTGATCTATATGTTTGGGTTTACCGTATTTATCAATGTAGTCAGGAGAGGCATAAGTACATAATCTGGTTTCTGCCAGTTTTCTAACTACCACGCCTAAATCTAAACTTACGGTGACTAATAAAGACAAATCGAAACTGCCCTTACTCAGATCAACACGATTATTATGTAATGTCATTAGAACCCTGACATCTGGATATTTCTGCTGATAAGCTTCAATTGCACTGACCATGTAAAGGCCACCAAAATCGATAGGGGCACTTATTTTTAAAGTCCCTTTTACATGTTGACCTAATTGCGAGGCATGCTCATCTAATTCTGCAAAGTCATCCATCAGCTGTTTACTTCGATGAAAGTATACTTCACCGGCTTCTGTCAGACTAATTTGACGAGTTGTTCTATTTAAAAGAGCAACACCAAGTGATTCTTCCAACTGACTCATATATTTACTAATCATCATTGCAGAGAGATTCATTTCACGTGCTACTGCAGCAAAAGTACCTAATTCCACAATACGACAAAATACGCGCATATTATTTAATTTATCCATGCACACATTATAAACTTAAAGTTTATATTCTATAAATTTACAGCTCTATTACTCACTTAAATCTATTAATGTATACTTCTGCTCGGAGATAGTTATACGCCGTTTTAATTTGTTAATTTTTTGGCCAATTAAAGCGGTTTTTTATTGCCTAATAATTATAAAAGTGAGGATTTATGAGCAAAATATTAAACGAAGTATTATCTGCCAACAGGGATTATGTAAATAACTTTGGTGACAAAGGTGAATTAGCACTTCCACCCGCGAGACAGTTTGCTATCTTAACCTGTATGGATGCGCGCCTAGATCCTGCCAAATATGC
>CANGLL010000173.1 GCA_947454605.1 Methylococcaceae bacterium
AAGGCTGCCTGCTGATTCTTTTTCCAATCTTCTGTAAGTATCTGCGTTAACCAGCGCTGTGCGACAATGACCGAAATGACATTATGTTGACTGCCATAAAAAGGCACGCGTGCACCGATTCTACCGACGGCCCACCAAGTTTGTTTTGACTCTGATGACTTTTGTAAGCGGGTTAAAAGCCAATCACCAAGCTGGGTCTTTTTATCTATCGGCAGCTTCTCTAACACGGCAACTAATCGCACAATATCATCGTAGCTACGGGTTTTAATTTGCTTAGCAACATTTACTTGTCTTGCGGCTGCGGGATTGATGTATTTACTGATATCGGCAAATATTTGTTCTTGTGCCGCTAATGATAAGCCACCGGCAATACGTCGCCACAGTGTCCACCATTCTGTCCAATTCTGTGTTTCATTTACATACTGTATACCATGCGCATAATGCTTCCATAATTGCTCTATCCGCCAATCATCCAGCGCATCCCCTAGCCCCGGTCGTAAACAAAAGCCAACTAAACTCAACCAGACGCGTTCATGATTATCTGTGCGACGATGGGATTTTGAATTATCAATTAATACCGTAAATAAGGCACGTAATAGTGGTAGCGCCCATTCTGATCGATCTGTGCCTATTTGCTTTTCTAATTCTGCCCTTAGGTTCTTTACCGCATTGGCTTCTATCTGTTTTGATTTAGATCCAAATATGGCTTCAACTTTATCAACTGCGCCAGCAAATTGTGGTGGTAATCGATAGTCTTCTGTTTGTTGGGCAGCAGCTGATTTTTTACGTAATTGAAATTCTACATTCCAGCGTTGGGTGTCATTATCAACAGAGACACATTCTATTTTTAAGACACCCATTTCGGTTTGCGTAACCGCTAGTTTTACGATGACTTCATCGGTTGCCTGTTCGGTATGTTTATCAAAGGCGGCAATTAAGGGCGGTAAGAAATTAAAGGCTTCAGTTAAATTAATAATTTCACCGGCTTTAAATTCAACATCACCCGTGGTGGATGCTAAATGAAATCTAACGGGGGCGCCTAAGCGTAAGGCGAAGTGTTTATCTTTTAAGATGACTTCTTCCCCTTCTTCACTGCCTTTGGGTAAGACGCAGATGCCTTGTTGTGCATCGGTATTACCCGTGTCTAACGCCAGAAAATAACTGCGGGCCGCACCGCCGCCAATTTTAAGTTTATTATTTCGTTTGGCTAGTGCATAACTCACGGCACCGTAGGCTACGGATAGATCAGGATGCTGATTTTCTAATAATGTGACAGGTTTTGTGCCCCAAGTATTAATCAACTCTTGGACGCGTTGGCTAATTAACGGACTGCGAAATACGCCACCGTTCAGTAACAGCGCATCGGGCACTATGCCCTCACCTTGCATGGCTTCAAGTGAAGCATGACTATGATGTTTTAAAAAGCCGGCCAAATGTTTACTGATGGCAGGATCAGATGCATACGGCAAACCAAACTCAACGACACCACTGCGTTTTACATTAGGAAGTTCGTCCGGTGCTGATAAGGGGAAGAATCCATCTAACGCTAATGCCCGCACTTCCTCTCGTGTAAATTGCACACTGCGTGAACCACCAATCAACCGTGAACCACCGCCCAATAAGGTGACTGTCACTTGATCGGGCGCATCAACGGCTAATAATTGTTCTTTTGCTAACCGACATTGCTCTAATAACTGGGATAAGTCTGCTTGGGATAAGCGTTTTTGACCATCGACCAAGCGACTCTCTGCTAAATGCGCTAAGGCAAGATCGATATTATCGCCGCCTAGCATTAAATGATCACCTACCCCGATACGCGTTAATTTAGGTTCGTTTACACCGGGCTCAACTTTGATCAGGGTTAAATCGGTCGTACCTCCACCCACATCGCAGACTAATAATAGATGCACGTCGTTTAAGGCTAGCTTTATGTGCGCCGCGTTGAGTCTTAGCCAGTCATAACAGACGGCTTGAGGTTCTTCTAAAAAGCGTACCTGAGTTAAGCCTGCCATTTTTGCAGCTTCTAAGGTTAAGGAGCGCGCTGCTTCATCAAATGAGGCGGGCACCGTAATAACAATATCTTGGTGTTCTAATGGCGATTGCGGAAACTTATGCCCCCATACAGTACGAATATGCGCTAAATAGCTGGCGCTAGCTTCGATGGGTGAGACCTTTGTAACATCGTCATGACTACCCCATGGCAATATGTCGGCCGTATGATCTACCCCAGGATGAGATAACCAACTTTTTGCACTGCTTACAAATCGACCTTTTGATTTTGATCCTAATAAACGAGCTGCTTCGCCAATAACCACTGGCATGTCTGAGAAGTTTGATGCTTTGTTGTAACTGTAAAAAGCAATGTCATTGCTGTTAAGTTCTTCGGGTGCTGGATGATAGCGTACGGAAGGCAATAAGGTTCTTTCTGCTACGTGTCCGGGCGCTATGAGTTGTTCGACATTAAATAGCTGTATCTCTTGTTGATTGGCATCTGTACTTGCGTATGCGACGACGGTATGAGTGGTACCTAAATCTATGCCAACTATGTAATGTGGTGATTGCGTTTTCACGAGCAAAGGGTATATATATGTCTAATTAAACCCGCTAAGTTAACGACATCTGATTATCAATGCAACAATAATCTGTGCGTTTACCTAGTATGGCACTCCGTTCTTATTGAACAATAAATTAAAAATATTCACATTAGAATTGAGGCAATTAAGACTTACAACAAATAATCAGTTAAAATGAGAGTAATAATAAAAAGCCAATTATATGGTTTATCGTTTCTTAAATCAGCATTTCAGGGGTCGTTGTATGCGTAAAACACTTATTACTTTTACTGGGGGCGTCGCATTTGCCCTTATGCACACATTTTCTCATGCGGCGACTGAACTACCTCCTTCTGCTAAAGTTGACTTAGGTCCTGTTGAGGAAGTCTGTTCTGAGTTTACTGATCCAGCTTGGCGTAAAGAACAAACCGTCGATGGCGTTAAAATTCAAGAATCAAAATTATGTAATCCTGATAATCCTGCTGATATTGCCGCCTTTGTAAAAGGCACTAATGGCATATCGATGGATACGCTAATGTCTACGCAATTAGCGGCGGATGCGATTACTTTATCTGATGATACTGACGGTGACGGTGACCCTGACAAAATTGTTATTAAGCTAGAAGTTGTTGAGCTTAACGGTCATTCGCCAGATATGAAAGATCAAACCACTACTTTCGACATTGCCCCTGGCATTCAACCTACTTTTTGGGTGTATGCGCCAAAAACACGTGACATGTCGACTAAAAGCCTCTACGAGTTAGAAGCGAATCCTTTATTAAGAGCTCCCTCACCTGTTATCCGTGTTGAACAAGACGACGTGGTGTGGATAGTGTTAGAAAATACACATTATTTACCGCACTCTATTCATTTACACGGTATCGACCATCCGTTTATGAATCATGCGGGTAATGGTAATGATGGTGTTGGCCAAACCAGTAACATGGACACCATGCCAGGTGAAAGCAAAACCTACGTAATTAAACCGCGTCAACCCGGCACTATGTATTACCACTGCCACGTACAGCCACATACGCATATTCCTATGGGCTTACAAGGCATCTTTATCGTTGAAGAAAACCGTCCAAACAACTGGGTACAAACGTTAAACGTGGGTGCGGGTCAAGTGCGTCATCCTTCTGTGGCTGTGTTAGAAAAATATGCCCGTGAATACGACTTACATTACCAATCTGCAGATAAAGAATTACATGAAGTGGTAGCAAGATCAGCAAATGATCCGCGTTTAATTGCTAAACACATGAACACTGAGTACGACACTACGGATGCGACTGACGATTACTTTATGCTCAATGGCCGATCATTCCCTTATACGTTAAGAGAATCATTGATCCACATGGAAGAGAATCAACAAGTTAAATTGCGCGTATTGAATGGTCATACTGAATCATTAGCGTTGCATATCCATGGTCACAAACCTACTGTCACTCACTATGATGGGGTTGATAATGGGCCAAGTTCTTACATCCAACGCGATGTTCATGGCATGGTACCCGCACAACGTATTGACTTGTCTTTAAGTGGCGTTGACGATGGTTTAAACAGTTTTGGTCAAGGTATTTGGATGTTCCATGACCACGTTGAAAAATCATTTACAACCGAT
>CANGLL010000174.1 GCA_947454605.1 Methylococcaceae bacterium
GAACTAATAATACCAATAGCAGTAGATTTACCTGCACCATTGGGGCCGAGTAAAGCAAAAAAATCACCTTGCTGAACGTCTAGGTTAATTCCTTTCAATGCTTCAAAACCATTATTGTAGGTTTTTCGCAAATTACGTATCGATAATGCATTCATATTGAAACTAACACTTAACGGGAGCCAATAAATAAGTTAAATTAGACCTGTGACATTTAAAACACAGCGTTTAAGGTCACTGTAAAAACCAACGAATTTTAACAGATATTAATACGCTTAGTACAAAACTGGATAACACGTGCCTATAAAACCACCTGAAATGGTTGCCGCTGTAGACCTTGGTTCTAACAGCTTTCACATGATCGTTTGCAGCCTAAAAGATGGCGCACCCCAAACAATTGATCGACTAAGAGAAATGGTGCGACTCGCTTCGGGTCTTGATGAATATAAAATATTAGATGAGACGACCCAACAAAGAGCCTTAGCGTGCTTAGAGCGCTTCGGCCAAAGAATCAGCCACTTCCCCGCTGGCAGCGTGCGTATTGTGGGTACTAACACCTTACGCACAGCCAATAATTCAAAAGAGTTTTTATTAAAAGCCGAGAAAGCCTTAAATCACCCCATCGAAATTATTTCGGGCATAGAAGAAGCCCGTTTAATTTACTTAGGTGTGTCCTATAGTTTAAGTAGCAATGCTAAATTACGTCTGGTCATGGATATTGGTGGTGGCAGTACGGAATACATCATTGGTACGGGAGAAACACCCCAAGAAAAAGAAAGTTTGCACATGGGCTGTGTGACTGTCAGCAATCTATTTTTTAAAGACGGACATCTATCAAAAACAGCGTTTAACCAAGCCACGCTTTATGCGGAACAGAAACTAGAACCGTTCCAACGAAAATTTCACCGTCAAAACTGGGATGAAGCCATCGGCGCTTCAGGCAGTTTACGGTCTATAGCAAAGGTACTAAAGTCTACAGGCTGGAGTAACAATGGTATTACCCGTACAGGATTAGAAAAGCTAGTTGAACGTTTAACGCAATGCACGCACATCATTGAATTAAATCTACCTGAACTTGATCCCGAACGATTACCCGTATTTCCGGGTGGCGTAGCGATTGTATATGCCACGTTTAAGAGTTTAGGTATTGAACAAATGACCGTATCCGATGGTGCTTTACGAGAAGGCTTAATACTCGATTTAATGGGTCGTATTTATGATGAAGATATGCGCTCAACAACGGTTAAATCTGTTGTGGAACGTTATCATATCGATAAAAAACAAGCGGCCAGAATTAAAGACACCATCCACATCATAGTGAGTCAATTAAAAGAAAACTGCCATTGGGCTATGAATGAAAACTGCATTCAATACTTAAATTGGGCCGCGGACCTACATGAAATAGGCATTGATATAGCGCACAGCCAATATCACAAACATGGTGCATACATCATTGAGAATGGTGATTTAGCAGGCTTCTCAAATCAAGACCAACGCGTCTTATCGACGCTTGTTAGATATCATAGACGCAAAATTAATCCTAATGCTTATACAGAGTTACCTACTCCTTGGTCAGAGTTAGCCCCTTATCTAACCATCGTTTTACGACTCGCTGTGTTGCTGCATCGTAATCGTTTAGAACAAGCCTTACCTGCTATCAAGATTAGCTTATTGAAAAATAAATTCTACTTACAGTTCCCTGAGCAGTACTTAGAACAATCGCCCCTGACGCGGGCTGATTTAACCATTGAGGCTGAATACTTAAAAGCCGCTGGTTTTAAATTGGATTTTATTTAAGCAATCGTCATGAAACTCATACTAAGATTAACTTTATACACGCTGAGTACCTTAGTATTACTGTGTCTATTAGTAGTTATTTTTGGTGTCAGTGATAAGGCAGATGTTGCCATTGGGTGGACATTGACCGCTGATGATATTATTCGGGCCAAAAAGATACTCCATGAAGGCGCTAAAACCAAACCTGACGAAATTGGAACTTTGGCACTTAACAAAGATGACATCAATCTTGCGGCCAATTATCTATTAAATCGTTTTATTCAAAGTGCTGTAAAGATAGAGCTTAAAAATAATGCCGTCAGGTTTACTGTGACGATGACCCTACCCCATAAAAATCTGTTTGGCCAATATGTCAATATTAGTTTTAAATTAGGCAATGAAATACCCACCGAAAGACCAAAGTTGACTAAATTCAAAGCGGGGGCTTTATTATTGCCAGCAAGATTAGCTGCTTTTATCATAGATACTGTCATTCATAATACATACCTGAAAAACTATTATTTATTGGCTGTAAACCCACTTAAATCGGTGGACATCAATGAACAAAGAGTGATTATTGTATATTACTCAAGTAAAGAAACTCGAATGCGAGCAGGCAATATTCTGACTCATAATACCGACTCACCTGAACTCAATATTTACCAACAAAAAATCATAGATATAGTTAATCAACATGATCCTGCTTGGCGATTGTCTCTTGCAGATTTATTGAAAGCTACATTTCAGGTTGCCTTAGAAAGATCATCTCTTGATACCGCAATTAGTGAAAACAAATTAGCGATCATAGCGGTCAACAATTATGTTAATCAAAAAGAACCTAAAGGTTTTTTAACCCCCCCACCATCAAAATTATTCAATCTAAAATACTATCCAGCCTATTTATACAAACGAACAGACCTAGCTCAGCACTTTATGGGATCGGCCGTTATTACAGCTTCAACAGGTAGAGAGGTTGCTAAAGTGATGGGAGAAGAAAAAGAAATCAGTGATGCTAACGGAGGATCCGGATTCAGCTTTATTGATTTAACAGCTGATAAAACAGGAACAAAATTTGGCGAAATAACAACTTCATCGCCAGAGAATGCCAGAAAATCTCAAAAAGCAATCGCTGAAATTAATGATTATAGGGACTTTATGCCTGACCCTAGAGATTTACCAGAGCACATAAATCAAGAAGAATTTAAAACAAAATACGGTTCAATAGAGAGCACAATTTATAAAGCTCTAACAAAAGAAATTGATAACCGAATTGCTAAGACTCCTTTATACCAAAAGCCTTAACGTCTTTTACCAGCGAGATAACCTAAAAAGGTTGAAACAATAAAACAAACCAAAATAATCCAAGGGAAAAAAGTATCTGCAACGCTCATATTACTCACCTAAAAAATAAAGTTATCTTTATAACAATCAGATATGACATCTGTATTAACTCGTACCATTCAAAACTACTAGATCAAGTAATCTGCCACAAACTCCGCAAAATCAGCTTGATCATCATGCTTAATTGAACTTTGTAACTTTTTCTCGGTAAGATCATCAATATCGTCCAGATAATCTTCTCTAAACTCTTCTCTCAGGTATCGAGACCACTCCGTCTTGTTTTTACATAAGCTTTTAAAGGAACCCATAAACTGAATATGGAATTGAATTTCAGCCAATAAATCATTTAGATCACTCAGCAAACCTTCATCATCCATAGAGATAGCATCGATATCCGGCAACAACTTAACAATCTCTGCTTTAACCAGCTCTCTAGACATTAAATCAGCGTCTGATAAGGCATCTATCAAATCAGTTTGAAGAACCTGTAACAGCTCATCAGCAGTCGCGTACCAAAAGAAACTCCCTCCCGCCGTTTCATCAAAATGATCTTCTAAATAAAAGCCGTAAGGATAATCCAATGGATTTCTACCTTGCGCGACTTCTAACGCTGTTATTAATTTTGCTTGTGTATCCATGTCGTATTAAATGTCTATAGGAGATAGGGAATTAATTTATAGCGCACTTTAATTTTATAATCCCTGTACAAGGGGTCAAGAGAAAGATGTCTTTCTTCACTGATGATCCGTAAATATAGAAACAACAATGAGAGACCATAAACAACCCCATTTTGTAGTGTCGTGTTAGTCAACACATAACCCAAGAGCGTTAAACAATAACTCGCATAAATAGGATGCCTCACAAAACGATACATCCCCGCGGTTTTAATTTTTCTATTGGCTGCGATTATAGCAAAACTGCGATTAAGCGATAGTACACTTAATATTTGAATGATAGCCCCAGTCATCAGCAACACATCAGCAATTGGCAATACACCCCATTCCGATGGACGATAACATAAAGGCAATAATGTGCCCATAAAAGCCACTAA
>CANGLL010000175.1 GCA_947454605.1 Methylococcaceae bacterium
AGATTGTAGAACCAACCGATAAAATCAGCTCCACTAAGCCAACTGAAGCAGAACCAGTAGCGGCAAAGCCAGAAAAGAAATGAGAGATTTTTCATGAAAAAACTATTTTACTATCTGGGGCCTTTGTTACTAACGGTTATTACAGCTATTTTAGTTTATAACGTTTTGCAGACTTTCGAAGGCCCCGGTTATGCATTGTTAGGCATTGGTAATTGGTCTATAGAAACGTCTTTGGTGGTTTTTGCGGTAACGCAAATTATGTCTTTCTATGTGTTTTATGTATTATTTAGATCCATAGGATACTTGATTAGATTGCCAGGCCGATTAAAGGCTAAGGGTAGAAACGTAAAGTTTAATCGTTCTCAAGAGGCTCTAATTGCTGGGTTAGTCGACTCTGCGGAAGGGAATTGGGAGCGGGCTGAAAGTATTTTAATTAAACATGTTTCTCATAGTGGTGCGCCATTAGTACATTATTTGACAGCTGCTAAGGCTGCGCAAGCACGAGGTGCTTTTGATAAACGAGATGAGTATTTAAAGAAAGCGACGGATCATTCTCCCGATTCAAGTCTGTTAATTGGCCTTACTCATGCAGAATTAAGTTTATCAGGTAATCAATTCGAGCAAGCGTTAGAAACCCTAACTCGTTTACATAGTATTGATCCGACGCATGCTAATGTTTTAAAGCTAATGCATCAAACTTATCAGAGTTTAGGTGATTGGCATGGCCTTAGAGCTTTGCTTCCCAGTTTGCATACCAATCAAGTATTGATGGAAAATGAAGTCAGAGAACTTGAGATTGAGGCTTTTACTAAATTACATCAACAAGCCGTGCAAGCAGGCAATCTTGAAGAACTTCAACAGTTATGGCTTGAAACACCGCCTTTTATAAAAAATATAGCCCCTATTGCGGCCGTGTATTTTGCGGCTATGATTAATGCTGGCTTAGGTGGGCAAATTGAATATGAGTTGGCTCATACATTGTCCAATGTTTGGGATGATATCTTGGTGGTATTGTATGGCAGCATTGAGTCTAGTAACGTAGGGGCTCAATTGGAAGCGGCAGAGAAGTGGGCTTATTTCCATCCAGAAAACTCTATATTGCTTGCTATAATGGGTAAATTGTCTATTAAAGCAGGAGACACTTTTAAGGCAGAAAGTTATTTAGCCAAGAGTATTGCTGCAGAGCCGACTGTGCAAGCTTATCAACTGCTGGGTGATTTATTGTTTGCTCAAGATGATAAAGATAACGCCATTGCTTGTTATAAAAATGGCATTGAGTTGGCGTCTAAAGAGATTGTGAATCAGCTCAATAGTTGATATTGAAAGTTATATATACTCAATTTAAAAAAGTCCCAGACCAACAAGTAGTGTGGGGCTTTTTTTCGCATGATAGTTAAAAATTAAAACAGCTTGTCCCACATTTCATCGACTTTCTTGATGACTTCAGGCGTCATAACAATTGTTCTGCCCCATTCCCGATTGGTTTCCCCGGGCCATTTATTGGTAGCATCAAAGCCAACTTTAGAACCTAAACCTGATACCGGAGACGCAAAGTCTAAATAATCGATCGGCGTGTTTTCTAAGATCGTTAAGTCTCTGGCCGGATCCATGCGAGTTGTCATGGCCCATATCACATCCTGCCAATCGCGCACATTCACGTCATCGTCGACTACTATCACAAATTTGGTGTACATGAATTGGCGTAAGAATGACCATGTGCCTAACATGACGCGTTTTGCATGTCCCGCATATTGTTTCTTCATGCTGATAACAGCCATGCGATATGAGCAGCCCTCAGGCGGTAAATAGAAATCAACAATTTCGGGGAATTGCTTTTGTAATATAGGGACGAAGACTTCGTTTAATGCGACGCCTAAAATAGCGGGTTCATCGGGCGGTCTGCCCGTAAAAGTGCTGTGATAAATAGGGGCTTGGCGTTGTGTGATTCTTTCAATCGTGAAGACCGGAAAGTCTGCCACTTCATTGTAATAACCGGTATGGTCACCATAAGGACCTTCTGCAGCAAACTCATCTGGGTAAATAAAGCCTTCTAAGACGATTTCTGCACTAGCCGGTACTTGCAAATCATTAATGATAGATTTGGCGACTTCGGTTTTACTGCCCCTTAATAAGCCAGCAAAAGCATATTCCGATAAAGAATCAGGTACAGGCGTTACTGCCGCTAAAATAGTGGCTGGATCAGCTCCCAGGGCCACAGAAACAGGGAAAGGTTTGCCCGGGTTGGCTGCTTGGAATTCTTTAAAATCTAAAGCGCCGCCGCGATGTGCTAACCAACGCATAATGACTTTGTTTTTAGCAATGACTTGCATACGGTAGATACCGAGATTCTGTCTTACCTTATTAGGCCCTTTGGTTATCACTAAAGGCCAGGTAATTAAAGGGGCAGCATCTTCTGGCCAGCAGGTTTGAATGGGGAACACGCTCAGATCAATTTCATCACCTTCCCTAATAATTTCTTGGCAAGGCGGAGATGACACCAATTTGGGTGCCATGTTTAAAACTTGTTTATACAGTGGAAATTTTTCCCACGCATCCTTCATGCCTTTGGGTGGCTCGGGTTCTTTAAGAGTCGCTAATAATTCGCCAATACCACGCAGTTCGGTAACAGATTCTGCGCCCATACCCATCGCAACTCGACGCGGTGTGCCAAACAAATTGCCTAATACCGGTATGTTATACCCTGTGGCATTTTCAAATAATAAGGCGGGTCCACCTTGTTTTAAGGTGCGGTTACAAATCTCGGTCATTTCCAAGTACGGATCGACAGGTATGGAAATACGTTTTAGTTCACCTTGTTTTTCAAGTTGTTTAATAAAGTCACGTAGATCGTTATATTTCATGCAGCAATGCCATTGTGTCTTAGTAAGGCGTCTATCGTCGGTTTACGGCCGCGGAATTTAATAAATAAGTCCATTGCATCTTCGGTGCCACCGGTTTCTAAAATGTTAGTTAAGAAGGCTTTACCTGTGGTTTCATCAAAAATACCTTTTTCTTCGAATAAAGAAAAGGCATCACTTGATAAGACTTCCGCCCATTTGTAGCTGTAATAGCCTGCGGCATATCCACCTGCAAAGATATGCGAGAAACTATGGGCAAAGCGATTAAATACGGGTGGTTTAACTACAGATACTTGCTCTCTGACTTGTTGTAAGGTTTCGTATATGCGACCGCCTTTTTCTGGGTCGTAGTTTTGATGTATCTTAAAATCAAATAAGCTAAATTCAAGTTGTCTGACCATGATCATGCCCGCTTGAAAGTTTTTAGCGGCTAACATTTTGTTGAAAAGGGCTTCTGGTAAGACTTCACCAGTTTGATAATGACCTGAGATAAGCGCTAAGGCTTCTTTTTCCCAGCACCAGTTTTCCATAAATTGGCTAGGTAACTCAACAGCATCCCATTCCACACCATTAATACCTGAAACACCTAGATGATCAACTTGAGTCATCATGTGTTGTAAGCCATGGCCAAACTCATGGAATAACGTGGTTACATCATCATGCGTTAATAAAGACGGCTCTGTGCTAGTGGGTGGAGTAAAGTTGCAGGTTAAATAGGCGACTGGAATTTGCAGGTTATGGTCGGACTTTTTACGGCCGACACAATCATCCATCCAAGCCCCACCGCGTTTTTTAGCGCGGGCATATAAATCAAAATAGAATTTACCACGCACATTACCGGCGGCATCGTTAATTTGATAAAAGCTAACATCAGGATGCCAAGTATCAAAGTCAGTAATTTGAGTTATTTGTAGACCATAGAGTTTTTCAACTACTGCAAATAGACCAGGTAATACTTTTGTCGCAGGGAAGTAGGCTTTCACTTCTTCTTGTGATAGTTGGTAATAATGCTGGCGCATTTTTTCTGAATAATAACCTAAGTCCCAAGACTGAAAATCTTCAATACCGTGTTCTTGTTTTGCAAATTCACGCAATTCAGCTAAGTCTTTTTGAGCTTGTGGCAGAGACTTTTTGGCTAAATCTTCAAGGAAGCTAGTTACATCACTAGGATTTTCGGCCATTTTGGTTGCTAAAGATAGCTCGGCATAATTATTAAAACCTAATAGTTGGGCTTTTTCATGGCGTAAAGCTAAGATGTCTTCCATGTTTTGGGTATTATCCCATTG
>CANGLL010000176.1 GCA_947454605.1 Methylococcaceae bacterium
GACTGGTAATCGTATATTTGTCAGGGTTTTCTACCGCGGTTAAGTACACGGCCGGTTTAACTAAAGAGCCAATAGGTCTAACAGCATCTAATGCGCGATTAAAGCCTCCGGCTATGCTCTCTCTGCCACTGGTTAAAGCAGCTACCTCACCGCTATCGCGACGCGTGACAATCACCGCAGCTTCAAGTTCATCGGCATGCGGCATTTTAGATAATTGGCTAAGTCTATTGGCCACGGTGGTTTCAACGACATCTTGTACTTGGGTATCTAAGGTAGTAAAAATCCGAAGACCTTCTGACGTTAAATCTTCTTCATGGTAATCTTGTTGCAGTTGGCGTTTAACGAGATCTAAGAAACCAGGGTAACGATTAGATGAGCGTAAGGTACGCGGGATAATGTTTAAAGGCTTTGCTGTCGCGGCGGCGGATTCTTCAGTCGTAATATAACCTTCGCTTGTCATTTCTTGTAAAACTAAATTACGGCGTTGTAACGCTCTGTCGGGGAAGCGCCTAGGATCGTATTCCGACGGGCCTCTAACTAAGGCGACCAAAGAAGCGACTTGCTCTAACGGTAGGTCTTTTAAAG
The DNA here is from genome assembly GCA_947454605.1 of Methylococcaceae bacterium. GTDB lineage: Bacteria > Pseudomonadota > Gammaproteobacteria > Methylococcales > Methylomonadaceae > Methylobacter_C. The sequence goes on from CANGLL010000176.1 coordinate 586, forward strand.
TGCTGCCAAAATAAAACTCACTGGCTAAGCCAAAACCATGCACTCCGTTAGGGCCGTTTTGACCTAGATAAATTTCATTCAGATAGGCTTCTAAAATTTCATCTTTGGTATAGTGATATTCTAGAATGAATGCCATTAAGGCCTCTTTAGCTTTTCTAGATAAACTCCGTTCTTTTGTTAAATAGAAGTTTTTAACCAGTTGTTGGGTGATCGTACTACCACCTTGTACCATCCCCCCCGCGATCACGTTAGTCCAAATGGCTCTAACAATACCGCGCATAGAAATCCCAAAGTGTTGATAAAAATCTCTGTCTTCAGACGCAAATAAACCATTCACCAAGGCAGGGGGTGCTTCACTGAGTTTTATCAGTACTCTATCTTCTTTAATTTTAGGGTAAAGGCTGCCAATTTGTACGGGATCCATCCGCACGATAGCAATATCTTGGTTGGTTTTTAAATCAGTGATTTTTTCAATCGCAGGGCCATTAAATTTAACCAGCATGTTCATGCTGGCTTGAGTTTGATCCCAAAAAGCAAATTCACGTGATCTAATACGGAGTTGTGAGCCTTGTCTAGAATAGGTGCCCTCAGCAGAAAGAGTGGCATCATTTCTGTAGTGCAACATCTTTAATAAGGCTTCTAATTTTTCTATGGGTTGAGCATAACCCGCATAGAGATCGATAGGGTTAGCATAAACACGTGCAGGAATAGCCCAACGTTTGCCTTCAAATTGTTCGCGAACATTGTAGTCGAGGTATCCTAAATAGCTCGTAAACATGAATGCAGCCACAGCAGCCCCGGCAGAAGCGATTAAAAATAAGTTTCTTCCCCAGCGAGAGTTAGATTTTTTTTTCGGTGGCTTGTTGTTATAACGTGAGCCACCACTTTTAGGCTTTTCTGTTGTCGAGTTATATCTATTCATGGGTGTCAATTTTTAGCGTTCAATTAACGATGTCACTATTATACCTGTTATCTATTGATCAATCAGGAGTCGAGGCACTAGTCCTAAGCCTTGCATAGTCTTAGTTATTAATAGTTAACACTATTTTTCCTGAGGTATGGCCTATTTCAATAAGTTCGTGTGCACTGGATGCGTCTTTTAAATCGAACGTATGACTGATATGTAACGTTAATAAGCCTTGCTCGGCCCATTGTTTGCATTGATTTAAGATGGCAACATGTTCATCTCTAGCTTCGTCTAAATCTCTTAGCATAGGGGTTAACATCAGTTCAAAACCAATGAGCAAATTACGTAATCGGGCTTCAGATAAATCGATTTGACCGGGGTCTAATAAGGTAATGAGTCTGCCAAAATGCGCAGTGGCTAATATGCTTTCTTTAAAAACTTCTGGCCCCACGGTATCAATGACTAAATCAGCACCTTTACCCGCCGTTAATTGATTCACTTGCTCAGCAAAACCATTCGGATGATAAATGACAATTTCATCAGCACCTAAGCGTTTAGCAAAGGCCGCTTTTTCTGCAGAGCTAACCGTTGCGATAACACGAGCCCCTTTTATTTTGGCTAACTGTATTGCAACATGGCCTACCCCGCCCGCTCCCGCATGTATTAAAACGGTTTGACCCGCTTGTAACTGACCTTTACTAAATAAAGCCCCCCAAGCAGTAGTTAAGACTAAGGGGGCGGCGGCCGCTTCAATCATTGAGTAATTTGTTGGGCTTGTACTTACCCAGCGTTCGTCAAGAACCGTGTATTCAGCGTAATTGCCTTGCTCACGTCCTAAGCCACCATGACAAAACCAAACCTTATCACCGACTTTAAAATGCTTAACAGCGCTCCCTATTTCAACAATAACCCCCGCGCCATCACAACCCAAAACGGTAGGTAAGGGCAGTGGATAGAACACGCCATGGCGTCTAACTTTTGTATCAACGGGGTTAATGCCTGCTGCTTGTAATTTAACCTTAACTTGTGTGGCGTTACTCAGTGAGGGTTCTGTAATATCTTGATAGCTTAATGTGCGGGTATCACCGGCGGCGGTCATGAGTATGGCTTTCATTTATTTATCCTTTAAACACTGCGTTTAATCAGTAGACCATTGTTGGCAATAATCTGCAAAATGGTATTGTTTTTCTTTATGGAGCTGTTGATTTTGATAGCTGTAAATCGTGGGCAAATTATAGCCATTAAAACGGTTAGCCTTAATTAAACTGTAGGCACCCACATTCTTAAAGACTAATTTATCACCGACCTTTAAAGGTTCTGCAAATTGATATTCACCAAAGATATCGCCTGCCAAACAGCTGCTGCCCGCTAAGATGGCGCTGTGTTTAGCATGGGGTTGATGCTCATGTAAGTCTAGTCGGCGCTGATATTCAAAAACTTCGGGGTGATGATTAACAGAGGTGTCTAAAATAGCCACGGTCTTGCCGTCACTTATGAATATATCCAGCACTGACGTTACTAAGTAACCCGTATCATCCACAATCGCTTTGCCGGGCTCTATAAATACATTAAGGGTATGGTCTTGTTTTAGTTGGTTTATTAAATCAATAAGAGGCTGATGATTTTTTATGTCTTTAAATAAATACCCTCCCCCTAAGTTAATCCAATCTAACTGAGCTAAGCGGTGGCCGAAATAATGTCTGAGCTTATCAACTGTATTAATGAGCGAGGTAAAGTCTGTGGCTGAAAAAGCGGTGTGAATGTGCAAGCCTTTAATGTCTTTAATAACGTTAGTTTCTAATAGATCATCAATATTAACACCCAGTTTAGAATGTGAGCGGCAAGGATCAAAGCGTTCATCGCTTAAAAAAGAGTGTTTGGGATTAACACGCAGACCCACACTGGTTGAGGGAATGCCTAGGGCTAAAAATCGTTGATATTGCGTTAAAGAATTAAAACTTATGTGGCTGAGTATCGGGGACAGATCATTCCATTCATCAGTTCTTAACCCTGGCGTAGTTATGTGAAGACTGCCATCAGTACCTAAGATTTTATGTGCAAGTTGGGCTTCAAACAAGGAACTGACTGAAAAGCCATCTACAAAAGGCTTGGCAATCTGTAATATTTTTGTAAGGGGTAGGGCTTTAACAGAGTATAAAACTTTACAGCCGGATTGCTGACGTAAGGCGTTTAATTGCAATAGATTGTTTTCTAAAGCCTCTGTATTGATAACAAATGCGGGAGAACAGTCTACTTGATCTTTAAGTACTCGAAAATCCATTGATGGGTGAGAGGATTATAGGTTTATTTAATGTTATGGTTAAATGGATTGCAAGCCTGTTAATTCTAGTTTATTCTAAGCGGTTCCCGAGAGGGGAGATAAGGATAAATAGGAGAGATGGCCGAGTGGTCGATGGCGCACGCCTGGAAAGTGTGTATACGGCAACGTATCGAGGGTTCGAATCCCTCTCCCTCCGCCACTATCTTAAATGCATTTAGGTGCATTGATGATCATCACCTATTCTTGGCCAAGCCGTTAACACCGCTTTAACGACGGTCGCTAAAGGAATAGCAAAAAACACCCCCCAAAACCCCCATAATCCACCAAAGAATAAAATAGCAATAA
>CANGLL010000177.1 GCA_947454605.1 Methylococcaceae bacterium
CAAGCATTAGATTGCGATTTTTATGTATTCTCAGGTCATAAATTATATGCGCCAACAGGCACTGGTGTGTTGTATGGAAAACAAGCCTTATTAGAAGCTATGCCACCTTATCAAGGTGGTGGCGATATGATTCGTAAAGTAACCTTTACCGAAACTGAATACAATACTCTGCCCTATAAGTTTGAAGCCGGTACGCCGAATATAGCCGATGTTATAGGTTTGGGTGCTGCAATTGACTATATAAATAGTATAGGGATGGATGTTATTGCTGCACATGAGGCAGATTTGTTACATTACGCTACAGAAAAAGCGCAGGCAATTAAAGGCTTGAGAATTATTGGCGAGGCTGAAGAAAAAGGCGCTATCTTATCGTTTGTGTTGGATAAGATTCATCCTCACGATATTGGTACGATGTTAGATAGTTTAGGTATAGCTATTAGAGCGGGTCATCATTGTGCTATGCCTGTGATGGATTTTTATAATGTACCTGCAACTGCACGTGCATCATTTGGTCTGTATAATACCCGTCAAGAAATTGATGTTTTAATGAATGGTATAGAATCTTTGATTGAGGTGTTTGGCTAATGTTTGATGATTTACGAGATTTATATCAAGAAGTTATTTTTGACCATAATCGTAATCCACGTAATTTTCGAATAATAGAAGATGCGGATAGAAAAGTAGAAGGCTTTAATCCCTTGTGCGGAGATCGCTTAACCTTGTATCTTAAAATGGCGGGTAATGTTATTACGGATGCTAGTTTTCAAGGTTCAGGTTGCGCAATCTCAACAGCTTCTGTTTCTTTAATGACGGAAATTGTTAAAGGTAAAACAGAACAAGAGGCAGATACGTTATTTAAGCAGTTTCATGAAATGACCACGGGTAAAGATGAGCATTTTAATCTTGAAGCGGTAGGTAAATTAGCGGTATTAGCCGGTGTGCGAGAGTATCCAGCCCGCGTTAAATGCGCAACATTGGCGTGGCATACGCTTGATGCGGCTTTGAAGAATCAACAAGAAGCAATTTCAACTGAATAGAAAGTCCTAATAAATAGTGCATCAATATACCGGAAAACTAGCGGTACTCCATCAAGGCGCAGAACATAAGCAGCAGTCACAAGACTTAGCCGAAAGGTTATCTGTGCCATTCTATGAAAAAATCGATAAAGAGTGTCCTGAAAGCTTTTTTTTAAGTTGGCGCGAGGGTTGTTTAAAGTTACTGGATAAAGAGCTGCTTAAAAAGGGTGGTTTAGTCGTAGATATCGAGCCGCGTAACGGTGAACAACGATCTTGGCCTGCACCTAAACAAGATGCATTGGCTCACGCATTAGGTAAAAAAACGAAAACAGTGATAGATGCAACGACTGGTTGGGGGCAAGATAGCTTACATATATTTCGTATGGGTTACGAATTAACGTGTATTGAAAGATCTCCAGTAATGGCTGAGTTGCTAGCAGATGGTTTTAATCGATTAGCCGAATTAGATTGGATGCAGAACTTGAAATTGCAATCACCGAAATTGATAAAAGGTAATGCAATTGATTTATTGGCAGCATTTGACTCTCCTCCTGATTGTATTTATTTAGATCCTATGTTTCCTCCAAAGCGGAAGAAGTCGGCTTTGCCAAAAAAATCAATGGTAGTACTGCGAGATTTGTTAGGCGATGATCAGGATAAGGTGATGTTGTTTGATGCTGCTTTAAAGGCAACAGGTAAAAGAGTAGTTGTTAAAAGCCCAGATTATGCCGAGCCATTGGGAGGTAAGCCTAGCGAAAGCTATCAAGGTAAGTTGTTGCGTTACGATGTGTACCTTAAAAATTAATCTGATGTGGGGAAAATTAGTATGTCTGAATGGGTTGATGTTGTTGCAGAGTCGGCTTTAGCAATCGGTGAGAATGTTGTTGTAGATGTTGATGGTGTTGATGTGGCAATATTTAATATCGATGGCGATTTTTACGCGATACAAGATATGTGCACGCATGACGGTGGAGAAATCGTAAGCGGTATTTTGGACGGGGATGAAATAATATGTCCAAGGCATGGTGCGCGATTTTGTATTAAAACAGGGAAGGTAAAGTCTCCACCAGCCTATGAAGATATAGCTTGTTATGAAATAAGATTAAATAACGAACGTATAGAAGTTAAGGAAAGCTAAGCTAAGTACCAAAATTATCTGCTGACCAAGTTAAATTTTAGATCAGCAGATAATAATTATTCAAGCTATTTAGTCTTAATCTTTAAGACCAGATACACCAATAATAGACCAGTTAGAAAAATCATTTATACCCGCTTGGTCATCCCCATTATTATATGTAATACGGCAAGCATATTTTTTAGTACTAGCCACAGCATCAGCTCCTGTTATCGTAATTTCAGCACTGATTAAGTATTGATAATTACCAAGAGTCCAAGCATTTGTTGGCTTCTCAGGGAAGCTAACAGTTGTTTCAGTACCAAGCTCACTTTTAATATAATCATTACAATAGTGAAAACCGATGTTTGTTAATGGAGTGGATATGGCTAATTGGCTAGCTTGATCATTACTATTAACTAAAAAAAGGTCAGAAGCAATTATCTTATAAACAAAGGGCATCACTAATTTATATTGAGTTAATAGTAATGCAATGAAAGAGAGGATAAATATTAAGCCACGATATTTTTTCATATATTTAAAGTGTTGTAAGTTGTGAGAAAAAGTAAATTATTCAAAATTAATACTAACAGAAATCAAACTATTAAGAATAGTCGATTTGGTTTGAATATAACTGAAATAAGAAAAAAATAAAGAGAGGCATTTTTTTGACTTGACAAGGTTTTATGAACTGGTAGACTGATTGCTCACTAAATTGACTTGGTGATATTTTAAAAAATCATTTTTGATTATTTGAGATAAGAAAAAGGAGTTAAATCATAGAGTCCTGGTCTATTGACTGGGGATTTTGTTAATTTTTAGGAGGTAGAAATGGCAGCTACAACTGAATCAGTAAAAACTGATGCTGCGGAAGCACCGCTATTAAACGTAAGAAACTTAGTACTAGGTTCACTAGTATATATACTTTTTTATGGTTGGGTTCGTTGGTATGAAGGTGTATATGGATGGTCAGCGGGTCTTGACTCATTCGCACCTGAGTTCGAAACTTACTGGATGAACTTCTTATACATTGAATTTGTATTAGAAGTATCAACTGCAGGTATCCTTTGGGGTTATCTCTGGAAATCTCGTGATCGTAAAGTGATGTCTATCACTCCAAGAGAAGAGTTAAGAAGACATTTCACTCACTGGGTTTGGTTAGTATGTTACGCATGGGCTATTTATTACGGCGCTAGCTACTTTACTGAACAAGATGGTACATGGCATCAAACTATTGTTCGTGATACTGACTTTACACCAAGTCACATCATTGAATTCTACTTGAGCTATCCTATCTACATCATCACTGGTGGTGCTGCTTTCTTATATGCTAAAACTAGATTACCAGCATATCAAAAAGGTTTGCCTCTTCAGTACCTAGTATCAGTAGTTGGTCCTTTCATGATCTTACCAAATGTTGGTTTGAATGAATGGGGTCACACTTTCTGGTTTATGGAAGAGTTGTTTGTTGCTCCTTTACACTACGGTTTCGTATTCTTCGGATGGGCTGCTTTAGGTGTATTAGGTGTGGTAAACGTAGAAGTTGCTTCTATAAGCAAACTTTTGAAAAAAGACTTAGCTTAATTTAAAACTAAGTTTTGGCTGTAATAACTATCTCCTAGCTGTCTCACCCTTTTTCAAGGTGGGACAGCATAGATAAGATAGTCATTAATAAAAATAATTTAAATCCTTTAGGAGGTAAGCTAATGAGCGCATCTCAATCAGCTGTACGTTCACGCGCAGAAGCAGTTAAAGTTTCACGCACGTTCGATTGGCTAATTTTGTTTACATTGTTCTTCGTTGTACTTGGTGGTTATCACATTCACTACATGTTAACTGGTGGTGACTGGGATTTCTGGACTGACTGGAAAGATCGTCGTCTATGGGTAACTGTAGCTCCAATCGTTTCAATCACTTTCCCTGCTGCTGTTCAAGCTTGCTTGTGGTGGCGTTACCGTTTGCCATTTGGCGC
>CANGLL010000178.1 GCA_947454605.1 Methylococcaceae bacterium
GAAAATAGAGTTCATGGTCTTCAAGTTCCCAGCCTTCTGATTCTAAAATATCGGTATCATCAGCGGCTTCAATTAAATCATTTAAGCGGTTTTCTTCTTCAACTGATATTTCGTCTGGATAAATGAGCTGGGTTTCGCCTTCAGAAAGTTCTTCAATTTCTAAGGGGTATTCAACAACGTAAACGTCGATGCCGTCTTCGTTAGTTAAATCAATAACGGGTTTATCTGATGATTCAATTAAGGCGGAGCCACTGTCCCAAACAGTTTCTAAGGTGAGGGTTAGATTGTCTTTTGTCCAAGTTTCAATCTCAATAGCTGAAGATTTCTCAGTAGTTGATAAGCGCCAAGTCGTCATAGAATTTTTTAATTAGTAGTTGCGTTGTACGGAGAATTTTGCGAGCAAGATCAGGGCTTCTTTGTATTCTGATGCGGGCAACACATTTAAAGCGTTGATCGCTTTTTCAGCTTCTTCATCAGCGCGTTGCTCAGTATAAGCAATGGCCTGAGTTTTTTGCACAATGGCGTAGACATCGTTAAATGCATCACGGTTACCATTTTGAATCGCTTCTACAATAACGTTGGCTTCTTCCTCTGAGCCATTTTGAATAGCATATATTAATGGTAAGGTGGGTTTACCTTCTGCGAGGTCATCGCCTAGGTTTTTACCTAAATCTTCTGGGCTGGATTTGTAGTCAAGCACGTCATCTATTAATTGAAAGGCGATGCCGAGGTGTTGGCCATATTGAGCTAAGCCTTCTTCTACTTCAGGCGTTGCTCCAATAATAACGGCACTTAAGCGCGTAGCGGCGCTGAATAAAATGGCTGTTTTTCTCGCAATAACTTCTAGGTACTTGCTTTCAGTGGTTTCTGGGTTGTTACAATTTAAGAGTTGTAAAACCTCGCCTTCAGCAATGGCCGTCGTTGTTTTGGATAAGATTTCCATTACGCGCATGTTGCCGGTTCTAACCATCATTTCAAACGCGCTGGAATAAAGGTAGTCACCTACTAAGACAGTAGCCGCATTGCCCCAAACGACATTCGCAGATTCCTTGCCGCGTCTTAAGTCTGATTCATCTACAACATCATCATGTAATAATGTGGCTGTGTGAATAAATTCAATAACAGCAGCTAAAATCAAGTGGTTGTCTGTGACATTGCCGAGGGCTTTTGCTGCAAGGAGTAATAGCATAGGGCGTAATCTTTTGCCGCCATTTCCTACGATATAATGTCCCATTTGATTGATAAGAATAACATCCGAACTCAATTCATCAATAATGAGTTGGTCAACGGCTTTAGCTTCGCTAGCAGTTAAATTCTTGATTAAATTGAAATCAATCGGTGCCTGGATGTTCGAGTCTAGATTTGATTGCGATGACATTGATTTTAAAGCCGGCCCTGTGGAGTTTTATTGTCTATTGTAATGATGCTTCATAAAATGCATTTTTATGAGTAATATTATAGCGTAATAAAAAGCCGACTGCCCATGCGATTAAAAATTTGCTTGGCTGTGTGTGATGAGGTAAAAGATTTTTATCAAGATATGGTTTAAAAGTTAATTTTGATTGACTAGGTGGGTTTTTAAAAATATAATTGTCGATTAAATTTTAATAGATTAATGCTTGATGGAGCTTGCTCAGATGTATGCGGTAATTCAAACAGGTGGTAAACAGTACCGCGTTGAAGAAGGTACTTATTTAAAAATAGAAAAGTTGGAGCTAGGAGTTGGCGACAGCATAGAATTCGATAAAGTACTGATGATTCAATCAGACGACGCTGTTAAAGTGGGCCTTCCTTTCATTGAAGGTGGTAAAGTTACAGCGACTGTTTTGTCTCAAGGTAGACATGACAAAGTAAGAATAATTAAATTCAGAAGACGTAAGCACCATATGAAAAAAATGGGGCACCGTCAATATTACACAGAAGTCCAGATCACTGGCATTTCTGCTTAAGAACTAGGAGTTAAAAAATGGCTCATAAGAAAGCTGGTGGTAGTACCCGAAACGGTCGTGATTCTAATGCGAAACGCTTAGGCGTTAAACGTTACGGCGGTGAATCAGTTATTGCAGGCAACATTATTGTTCGTCAACGTGGCACTCAATTTCACCCAGGTGACAATGTAGGTATTGGTAAAGACCATACTATATTTGCTACTGCAGATGGTAAAGTTGCTTTCCAAATTAAAGGTCCAAATAGTCGTAAATATATCAGCATCGTTACTGCTTAAGCGTATAGATTGATTGTAAACGGCTATGATAGTAGGGTTATCTAGATTAACCCGAAGGCTTTGAAAAAGCTCCGTCCTTTATGACGGGGCTTTTTTTGTTTTTATCAGTTGGTTTTAAGTGTGGCGGCGTTTAAGTTATGAGATTTGTTGATGAGGCAGAAGTTCGCGTTGAAGCGGGTGATGGTGGTAATGGCACTATCGGTTTTCGACGCGAAAAGTATATCCCCTTTGGTGGCCCAGACGGCGGCGATGGCGGCGATGGCGGAAGTGTTTATTTAGTAGCCGTTGAGAATGTAAATACCCTAGTAGATTTTAGATATCATGCGGTTCATAGAGCACAGCGTGGTCAAAATGGTATGAGTCGTAATTGTACCGGTAGAAAAGGGGATGACTGTTTTGTTCCCGTACCGTTAGGCACTAAAGTATCTGATAAAGAAACGAATGAGGTGATTGGTGACCTAACAGAATTAGGCCAAACACTCTTAGTGGCTTCGGGTGGTTTTCATGGTTTGGGTAATACGCGTTTTAAAAGTAGTATAAATAGAGCGCCTCAAAAAGCCAGTAAAGGTTCAGAAGGTGAGCATCGTATTTTGTTATTAGAATTGACGTTGATAGCGGATGTCGGTTTATTAGGTATGCCGAATGCGGGTAAATCAAGTTTAATTCGATCTGTTTCATCGGCAACGCCCAAGGTCGCAGATTATCCATTTACTACCTTACATCCTAATTTGGGTGTGGTGAGTGTTGATGATTTACGTAGCTTTGTTATCGCGGATATTCCAGGTGTGATAGAAGGTGCGGCAGAAGGTGCGGGTTTAGGCTTGCAGTTTTTAAAGCATTTATCACGCACAGGTTTGTTATTACATTTGATCGATGTAGCGCCTTATGAAAGTATGGATACGCCTGTTGAGGCGGCTAGAAAAATCATTCATGAAGTTGAAAAGTGGAGTGACGATTTAGCGCATAAGCCTCGTTGGTTGGTGTTAAACAAAACCGATCGATTGCCTTATGATGAGGCGGATGATATTTGCCAAGCCATTGTTGATGAATTGGAATGGACTGGGCCTGTTTTTAAGATTGCGGCGATTAATGGCAAAGGGACTAGAGATCTTATGTTTGCCATCATGAACTTTTTGGAAGAAGAACGGCGGAACAAAAGTGAGCAGGAATGATTTTGCGGGCGTTAAACGCATTGTTGTAAAAATTGGCAGTTCTTTATTGACTAAAGGTGGTCAAGGTCTCGATCAAGTTGCCATAAAGGCATGGGTCAAACAAATGGCTGCTTTGAGGTTAAAGGGGATTGAAGTGATCCTAGTTTCTTCGGGGTCAGTCGCCGAAGGGATGAGCCGTTTGGGATTAAAAACACGCCCTACTTTATTACATGAATTACAGGCAGCTGCTTCAGTGGGGCAAATGGGTTTGGTGCGTGTGTTTGATGATAATTTTCAGCAACACGGTTTGCATGCTTCACAAATTCTATTAACCCATGATGACTTATCGAATAGACAACGGTATTTAAATGCTCGTAGCACTTTATTAACGCTATTAAACTTTGGTGTTGTCCCCGTTATTAATGAGAATGATACGGTGGCGACTGAAGAAATTCGTTTCGGGGATAATGATACGTTAGCGGCTTTAGTCGCCAATTTAGTTGAAGCCGATTTATTGATTATCTTAACAGATCAAAAAGGCTTGTTTACCGGTGATCCGAGTGTTTATCCTGATGCTCAATTAATCAGTGAAATCAGTGTTAATGATGATCGTCTAGATACAATGGCTGGGGATAGTCGTAGTGGTTTAGGTAAAGGCGGCATGTCTACTAAAGTACGTGCGGCTAGGTTGGCAGCAAGATCAGGTGC
>CANGLL010000179.1 GCA_947454605.1 Methylococcaceae bacterium
ATTGTGTATACCGAGTATCCAGGCCAAGCACCACAAGTGGTTGAGGATCAAGTCACCTATCCACTCACTACCGCGATGTTAAGTGTCCCTAAATCTAAAGTGGTACGAGGTTTTTCTTTTTTTGGTTCTTCATTTGTATATGTGATTTTTGAAGACGGTACCGATATTTATTGGGCCCGATCTCGGGTTTTAGAATATCTAACCACTTTAAATGGTAGTTTGCCCCGCAATATCACCCCCAAATTGGGTCCTGATGCTACAGGTGTAGGTTGGGTTTATCAGTATGCTTTATTAGCTAAAAATTACTCGCTGGCAGAATTAAGGACCTTGCAAGATTGGTTTGTGCGTTATCAATTAAGCAAAGCTAAAGGTGTGGCAGAGGTGGCTAGTATTGGCGGTTTTGTTCAGCAATATCAAGTAACGGTCGATCCCCATAAATTACAAGCTTATGGTATTTCATTAAAAGAGCTGGGTGATGCTATTCGTAATGGTAATCAAGATGTCGGTGGTCGTATTATTGAGTTGGCAGAAACTGAGTATATGGTGCGGGGTCGAGGTTATTTAAAAGGTAAGCCTGATTTAGAGCGTTTAGTTTTAAAAGAAGTACAAGGTACGCCGGTCTTAGTGCGCGATGTGGCAAGAGTCGAATTAGTCCCAGATGAGCGGCGCGGGGTGACTGAATTGAATGGCGAAGGTGAGGCCGTCTCTGGGATTGCTTTAGCTCGGTTTGGTCAAAATGCTTTAGAAGTGATTAGTAATGTTAAAAGTCGTCTACAAGAAATAACCACTGGGCTGCCTCCGGGTGTGCAAGTGCAAACCGTTTATGATCGGTCTGAACTTATTCATCGAGCAATAGAAAACTTAAAGCATACTTTGTTAGAAGAAAACCTAGTCGTAGCCGCGGTTTGCGTGCTGTTCTTAATGCATTTACGCAGTGCATTAGTGGCCATTTTAATGCTACCTGTCGGCGTGTTAATTGCTTTTATCGTGATGCAAGCTTTGGGTATGAACTCAAATATAATGAGTTTGGGCGGTATCGCTATTGCTATTGGTGCGATGGTGGATGCGGCGATTGTCATGATTGAGAATACCCATAAGCATTTAGAGCGTGATGCGGGGCGCTTAACTCGCGCAGAAATCTTATTAAAGTCTTGCCAAGAGGTGGGGCCACCCCTGTTTTTTAGTTTGTTAATTATTACCGTATCCTTTGTGCCAGTGTTTGCTTTAGAGGCGCAAGAAGGGCGTTTATTTCATCCTTTAGCCTTTACTAAAACCTTTGCAATGGCGGGGGCGGCATTATTGTCAGTCACTTTAGTGCCGGTATTGATGTCTTTGTTTGTGCGTGGAAAAATTTTGCCCGAACAACGTAACCCTATTAATCGTGTGTTGCAGTGGTTATATCACCCAGTGATTGCTGCTGCTTTAAGATTTAAGAAGATAATGCTGTTGTTGGCGGTGCTTGTTTTAGCAGCGACTTGGTATCCTGCCAAACAATTAGGGGGCGAGTTTATGCCGACTTTAAATGAAGGTACGCTTTTATTTATGCCGCAAACCTTACCGGGATTATCTCCTACTAAGGCAGCAGAATTATTGCAATTACAAGATCGAATTATTAAAGATTTTCCAGAAGTAGAGTCCGTATTTGGTAAGGCGGGTAGGGCATTAACGGCAACGGATTCTGCGCCTTTAGAAATGTCAGAAACCTTGATTAATCTTAAGCCAGAAGCAGCGTGGCGCAAAGGGTTGACGATTGATAAACTTATAGCCGAAATGGATACTGCTCTGCAAATTCCTGGAGTGAGTAATGCATGGACCATGCCGATTAAGAATCGAATTGATATGTTAGCGACCGGTATTCGTACGCCAATAGGTATCAAGTTATTTGGTAAAGATTTAACTGAAATGGAGTGCTTGGCACAAAAAATTGAACAAACCGTTAAAACAGTGCCAGGTACAACTAGCGCTTACGCAGAACGCCTAACCGGTGGGTCTTATTTGAATATTAGTCCCGATTATGAAGCCTTATCGCGTTATGGTTTGTTAATGGGGGATGTGCAAGAGATTATTGCAACGGCTGTGGGTGGTGAAACAATAACTACCATGGTGGAAGGTCGAGAACGTTTTGCAGTAACGGTAAGATATCCAAGAGAATTACGGGATAGTCCGCAAGCCATTGCAGAACATATTTTGGTACCTACATCCAGTGGGGCCATGATTCCTTTAGGGCAATTAGCACATATTAGCTTAAGTAAAGGTTCGCCCTCTATTCGTACAGAAAACGCCGCTTTATCAGCATATATCTATGTGGATATGCGGGGTCGGGATATTCAAGGTTATGTGCAAGACGCTAAACAAGCAGTTGAGCAAGCGGTTAAGTTTCCACCGGGCTATTACATAACCTGGAGTGGTCAGTTTGAATACATGGAAAGAGCTAAACAGCGCTTGCAGATAGTTATCCCTTTAACCTTAGGTATTATTTTTGTACTGTTATATCTAAATTTTGGGCGTTTAACCGAAACTTTAATTGTGATGTTATCTGTGCCTTTTGCTTTAGTGGGCGGGGTTTGGCTAGTGTGGTATTTGGGTTATAACGTGAGTGTAGCTGTGGGGGTAGGCTTTATTGCCTTAGCGGGTGTGGCCGCAGAAACCGGTGTAGTGATGTTGATTTATTTAGATCAAGCCTATCAAGAGCAGTTGCAACATTGTAAGCAAGAAGCTCGTGTTTTTAACGAACTAGATTTATATAAAGCGTTAATCACCGGAGCAGCCGAGCGCTTACGCCCTAAAGTCATGACAGTGACTGCCATTATGGCTGGCTTATTACCCATTTTATGGAGTACCGGTACAGGCTCAGAAGTAATGCGCAGAATTGCAGCACCTATGGTCGGAGGTATGATTTCTTCTACAGTCTTAACACTGATTGTTATCCCGGCTTTGTATGCAATGTGTAAGCAACGGGAGATGCATAGGGCTTAGATCAAAGAATTCAAACTTACAATGGGATGCTAAACAGCAGATGTTTAATCAATTCCAGCAGGAGTTCATGGAATTTCTATTGGTATAGGGAGTAACACTGATGGAATGTGTTGAACACCTATAAGAATGTTAAGAACTCCAGCAGGAGTTTGTAAAATTTCTGTTGGTATAGGGGGTAACACCAATAGAAATGTATAGAATACCTATAAGAATCTTAAGAACTCCAGCAGTAGTTCTTATAATTTCTATTGGTGTATGGGGTAACACCAACTGGAATGTATGAATCACCTATTAGAATGTTAATAACTCCAGCAGTAGTTCCTATGATTTCTATTGGTATAGGAGGTAACACCATATGGAATGCATGAAACACCTATAAGAATGTTATGAACTCCAGCAGTAGTTTGTAGAATTACTGTAGGAGTATGGGGTAACACCAACTGAAATTACTGACACACTCGTTTGAATACTACAAACCCCAGTAGTAATTACCTAAATACCCATTGGAAAACATTTTTGATGCGGATAAATACTCTACAAATCAGAGGCTATCAAGCCTGTAATATCTCTTATTGTTCAACTCTAATAAAATTATTGCTTAGCTTTAGTCCATAAGGCTGTTGGCACCGTTCTTTTTAGTTCAATTCATTTTCAGGTATAATCAGCGGAATTTTTTAACTCTGAGTAAATGCGTATTATGTCGAAAATCAATAAAGTAGTATTGGCTTATTCTGGGGGCTTAGATACTTCCATTATTCTAAAGTGGTTACAAGATGTTTATCAGTGTGAGGTGGTTACCTTTACTGCTGATTTAGGTCAAGGTGAAGAAGTAGAACCCGCGCGTGCAAAAGCACAAGCTGCTGGTATTAAAGACATCTTTATTGAAGATTTACGTGAAGAATTTGCCCGTGATTATGTCTTCCCAATGTTTCGCGCTAACACCATTTATGAAGGTGAGTATTTATTAGGTACTTCTATTGCGCGACCATTAATTGCTAAACGCTTGATAGAAATCGCTAATGAAACAGGCGCAGAGGCTATTTCTCATGGCGCAACGGGTAAAGGTAATGACCAAGTGCGTTTTGAATTGGGTGCTTATGC
>CANGLL010000180.1 GCA_947454605.1 Methylococcaceae bacterium
ATCCCAATGTTGATCTGTCGATATCATTGCTCAGTGCCAGGCATACTCACCCTATGTTCTAGCCAAACTTGTAGAAAGTCCATGAAAGCTTTAACTTTTGCAGACAGATACTTTCTGTGCGGATAAACCGCATGTATATCTAAAGGAGGTAATGGGTAGTCTTCCAATACTACTTTTAGGGTGCCGTTTTCAATATCTTGTCCCACAATATAAGTGGGTAACATCACTAAACCGAGGCCATTGATCGCTGCAATTCTAATAGGGTGAGCGGCATTCGCTTGCATTCTGCCATTTACAGTGACAACTTTAAGCCCCGATTCAGATTTAAATTGCCATTTATTACGTGGAGAAATACCCCAATTGATTAAGCAGCTATGTGAAGCTAAGTCTTCTGGTGTTTTAGGCGTACCGTTAAGTTCTAAATAGGCGGGTGATGCGCAAACAACTAAAGAAGAGCTAGCTAATTTTCTAGCGACCATACTGGTGTCATCCAATACGCCAAGGAAAATGGCCACATCAATGCCTTCATCAATTAAGTCGCCGGGACTACCTTGTAAAATCATTTCTATGGTTAAGTCTTTATGAATTTTTAAGAATTCAGAGACTGCCCTAGCAATATGGGTTGCGCCAATAGCCGGTGGCGCACTAATTTTTAGAAGTCCGCGTGGTTCAGTTTGCAAATGGGTAATCGCCGCTTCCATTTCATCTACATCCAATAACACTTGTTGGCAACGTTCAAGATAAGATGCGCCTACATCGGTTAAGCTTAAGCTACGTGTGGTTCTATTAATTAAGCGGGTACCCAGAGAGCCTTCGAGTTGCATAATATGTTTAGTCGCCATGGCTCTAGAAATGCCTAAGTCTTTGGCGCCACCAGCAAAACTTCCTGATTTTGCTACACGAACGAAAACGGTCATGCTCGTTAATTTATCCATTGTTAAATCTCACTAATCCAGTATGAATACATTATGTCTTATCTATTCTTTTCGTCAACAAAACACTTGACATTGAATACAGTTTCTAAATTAGAAACAATTTATTTAATAATTTGAGTATTGTATACGATAAATAACCCTGTATAGTAGAGTCCATGTAAGAACGTAAGTGAATATGTAAATTATCACTTCAGCTGTTTAAAAAATTTCAGGCTTAATTACAGGATTAAACTAATGAATAATATAAATAAATTTATAGTTGTTGGGTTAATTTTTATTGCGGGTGTTGGGAGTTTCGTTGCAGGGCAATTTATTATTGCAACGGTGCTATTTGCTACAGCCGCTATTTACAGCAATATTGTAAAAAGAGTCAAAATAAACAGTTGAGTTTTAACCAGTTAACTACCTCCTGGTGTTATACCAACAAGCAGTTCCTCCTCATAAATGCTCTGCTTGAATTTTCAACCCTCTTTTGCCTTTGCATCAGGGGGTTTTTTTTACCTCAAATTTATTAGCTTCTTTTGTATAAGACATCATTAATTTGACATTGAGGATTAAATCCAACTACGGCTTGTTTTAAGAGGTTTCTAATTTCAGCAAAATCATCGTTACTGTGGGCAAGCTCTAGTGATGCTAATAGTTTCGATAAATTTTCCCATTCAATGACGTGTTCTTCGGCCCTCATAATTCTTGGGTGAATCGTTTCTGTAACATTCTCACCAATCAATAGTTCTTCATATAATTTTTCACCGGGCCTTAAGCCGGTATATTTTATTTCAATTTCCCCATCCGGCGAGTCTTCACTTTTTACTTCTAAGCCACTTAAATGGATCATGCGTTTAGCTAGATCTAAGATGCGTATAGGTTCACCCATATCTAAAACAAAAACATCACCTCCTTTACTTAAAGCCCCCGCTTGAATAACTAATTGAGAGGCTTCTGGAATGGTCATAAAGTATCGGATAATTCTGGCATCCGTTACAGTCACTGGACCGCCTCTGGCAATCTGTTCCCTAAATAAAGGCACTACAGATCCAGAAGACCCTAACACATTACCGAACCTAACCATGGTAAAACGAGTACGGTCTTGTTGTTCGTTTTGTAAGCTCAGTGCTTGTAATATAAGTTCAGCAAAGCGCTTAGTAGCCCCCATGATATTAGTGGGTCTGACGGCTTTATCTGTTGAGATCAGTACAAACAATTCTACATTGGCTTTAAGCGCTGCCTGAGCCGTATATAAAGTGCCAAAAATATTGTTATAAATAGCTTCGCCAGGATTCTGCTCAACTAGTGGCACGTGCTTATAGGCAGCAGCATGATAAATGGTTTGCACGTTAAGTGTCTGGCATGCTTTCTCAAGCCGTTTAGCGTTGGTGATGGAGCCCAGAATAGGAATAATTTCTGGAACATCAACTGCCGTTTTTTTAGAGATAAGTTGGTTTAATTCTTTTTCAATCGCATAAAGCGCAAACTCACTGATCTCGTAAAGTACTAAGCATTTGGGATTTAATTTGATAATTTGGCGACATAGCTCAGAGCCTATTGATCCGCCTGCACCTGTTACCATCACAACTTTATGGTTAATATTCGCTTCAAAGAGTGATTTATTAGGGGTAACAGAGTCTCTGCCTAATAAGTCCGCAATATCAACTTCTTGCAAAGTATCAACGCTCACTCTGCCTTCAGCAATGTCAGAAAGGCCTGGCATCGACATAACACGTATTTTATAAGTTTCTAATGTGCGTATTAATTCGCTTATTCGAGATCGTTTTGCCGAAGGCATGGCCAGTAAAATATTTGAAACAGCGTGTCGTTCAATTAAAAAACTTAAAGCGCTTAATGGGTGGATTGATAAGTTATTTATTTTTCGTTTGTGTAAAGCTTTATTATCATCAATAAAAGCGACGGGTTTAAAGTCATTACCTTGCTCAAGTGCAGAGGATAATTGCACTCCCGCACTTCCTGCGCCATAGATGATTACGTTTTTTTTACGTGATTCTGCACGATTATTTCTACCTATAATACGAAAATAAGTTTCTCCTAACCACCAGCGGGCAAAAAATCGACTACCACCCAATAGCAATAAAATAATTAATCCATTGAGAGGTGAAACTGTTCTGGGTATAACTTTAATGGCTGATTCATAAATAACAAAAGCAAAAAGTAAAGCATAAAGTGTAGAAGCTTGTACGATAGTCCATAATGCCTTAATCTCAATGTAGCGAATAATGGCACGGTATAAACCTAATTTAATAAAGATAGGGATAGCAATGAAAGGTGCGGAAGCAAATAAATACCATTCATCACCTTTAGGAATATAAAACTCTCCCCAGCGTAAAGAAAAACTACACCATAACGCTAATAAGACAAAAAATATGTCAGTGTTAATTAAAATAACGGCTTTATATTTTCTATTTAAATTGATAAACCAATGGGCTAATGAGTTTTGAGTCATGTGTTTTCTCTTTGCCCTGCTTTAAAGTAGACAGCTAATAAAAATAAGGGCAAATAGCCAATAATAAGCCCTAATAAGGGGTTCAGTTTAGCCAAACCTACGCCTAATGCTAATGGTGTTAACCAAAAGATATTGATTAAACCCACAGCAATAGAAACTACTTTATGAGAATTATAATAACGAGAGGCGTATTGATAAGCATGGCTACGATGTGCCTCATAAACTTTATCACCCTGTAAAAAGCGTCTAAACAATGTGAATGTCGCATCCACAATAAATACACCGAGTAATATCAGCCAACTCCAAAAGAATAGCGGATTAATCCAAGCCGCTTGAATAGATAATAGGCCTAATACTAAGCCTAAAAAGCCACTGCACGCGTCCCCCATAAATATCTTTGCGGGAGGATAGTTCCAAAGTAAGAAACCAGCAACAGTAAAAGCTAAGAATAAGGGTAAAACCCATTGACCGGCAGTTTCAGTGCTTAAAAAATATAATAAGGCCCCCCCTATACAAACGGTAATGGCTTCAATACTGGCTAAGCCATCAACACCATCCATAAAGTTATAGAGATTAAGAAGCCATACTAAATAGAATAAGGCCAATATTTGACCCAATAGGTCAAAATTGAAGAGAGCATTACCATAGTCTAGTGGCAAA
>CANGLL010000181.1 GCA_947454605.1 Methylococcaceae bacterium
GATTGTTTGGCCATGTCCGTAAAGGTTTGCTGAAGGTTTGACGCTAACGTTGATGCTTTAAAGTGTTCTGCATGTTCACGAGACTTGTTTAAAGCAAAGCGCGCATAAGGTATTTTAGATTCAGTCATCTCGGCTAAGATTCTAGCAGCTGGTGTTAAATCAGGGTTATTAACCACGGCTCTTTGTTTATCTAAAGCAACGCTATAGGGCTTGGTTTCATCCGTATTATCTAAAATCTCACAGACGATTTGCATCGAGTTGAGTATCTCGGTAGCCCAGTCTGTTAATAGAATATTCTGTTCACCTTTATTCAGCATTAGGCCGGGCTTTCTACCTTGATTAGCAACTGCTAATTGATTGGTGTTATTGATTTTATGATCTAAATCCGACTGTTTAGGGCTATCGTTAAGCAAACACGTTAATAATAAGGCTTCTATAAAACGAGATTTATCAACATCAATACCTATTGGATCAAAGATATCTAAATCAAGTGAGCGCATTTCAACATAACGAACACCCCGCTTTTTAAGCGCTATCGTCGGTTTCTCACCTGAGTTGATGATCTGTTTAGGACGCATCGTGCTATAGAATTCATTTTCTATCTGTAGGATATTCGCATTGAGCTGCTGATATTCGCCATCTACATTAACCCCGATCTTTTCATAATCAGGATAAGGCGTGCTGATAGCTTGCGTTAAGCTATCAACATAGCCGGTTAAAGAGTTGTAATCGATGCGTAAGTTGGCTTGGTTTTTACTTTTATACCCAATGTCGCTCATGCGTAATGAGGTCGCATAAGGGTGATACAAAGTACCGGCATCAAACTCTTCAAATTGTGCCATCAATTCTGGACGGCTTTTAAAGAAGTTTTTACAAATAGCGGGTGAGGCGCCAAATAAATACAAAATGAGCCAGCCGATACGTTGGAAATTTCGGGTTAAACCAAAATAGGCCGCGGCTCTGTATTCTTCTAAAGATAAGTCGCTTTCTTCTAAAGCATGTAATTGGGGCCAAAGCGCTTCGGGTACCGAATAGTTAAAGTGAATACCGGCGATAGCTTGCATGGTTCTACCATAACGATGCCAAAGGCCATGTCGATACACATGCTTCATACGACCGATATTAGAAGTGCCATAGGTGGCAATCGGAATACTTAGATCCCCATCTATGCCACAAGGCATGCTGGCGCCTAGGAGTATTTCTTCATCAAGATGGGCATATACGACTTGATGTATATTGCGCAGATAATTGAGCGACTCGTTGATATCAGAAAACGCAGGGGTTATAAGTTCAATTAACGCTTCAGAGTAGTCTGTGGTAATACTAGGATGCGTTAAAGCGGATCCTAAAGCGATGGGGTGAGTCGTTTGAGCAATTAAGCCGTTTTTTCCTAATCGTAGACTCTCTTTTTCAATACCTTTAAGCCCGCCGCACAAGTGTTGCTGCTGGTCATTCTTAAGTAATCGATGGAGTCGCGTTGGAAGTGAATGGGTAAAATAGGTCATTGAGTCCGCGTGTATTCACTGCTGTCCTGTATAATCAGACTATTATAATGGGTTTAGTAATTTGAAGAAATAATATCGTCGTATGAATTGCACTATAACGAAGCAAGCTGAAGAAGTCTTAAAAAGGCTTTTTGGTTATGATCATTTCAGAGGTCAGCAACAAGCCGTTATAGAATCTGTTATTTCAGGAGAAGATGCCTTAGTTTTAATGCCGACGGGTGGGGGGAAATCACTCTGTTATCAAATTCCAGCGTTAATTAGGCCCGGCGTCGGGATTGTTATCTCGCCTTTAATTGCTTTAATGCAAGATCAAGTGAATGCCTTATTGCAGTTAGGCATTAAAGCCGCTTTTTTAAACTCCACGCTGTCTCAAGATGAAGTTCGATCCATAGAGCGTCAATTATTGAATCAAGAAATAGAATTATTGTATATCGCGCCAGAACGTTTAGCCTCTGAGCGTACTTTAAGTTTATTTAAACGCCTTGATATTGCCTTATTTGCTATTGATGAAGCGCATTGCGTTTCTCAATGGGGGCATGATTTTAGGGCAGATTATTTACAACTGTCTTTGCTGCATGAACAATTTCCTAGTATTCCCCGTATTGCTTTAACCGCTACCGCGGATGAGAAAACGCGTGAAGAGATTATCCTGCGCTTAAACCTGCATCATGCGCCCCTGTATATCAGTAGTTTCGATCGCCCTAATATTCGATATCGCATTGTCCAAAAACAAAATGCGCGATTACAGTTATTGGAATTCATGACCACTGAGCATGCCGGTGATGCCGGCATTGTATATTGTTTATCGCGTAAGAAAGTCGATGAAACGGCCGAGTATCTAGTGGGTAAAGGGATTAACGCTTTGCCTTATCATGCGGGTATGTCGAATGAACTTAGATCTCAGCATCAACATCGGTTCTTAATGGAAGAATCGGTGGTGATTGTCGCTACGATTGCTTTTGGTATGGGGATTGATAAGCCTAATGTCCGATTTGTTGCGCATTTAGATTTACCTAAAAGTATCGAAGCCTATTATCAAGAAACGGGTAGAGCAGGGCGTGATGGTTTAGCGGCTAATGCTTGGATGGCCTATGGATTACAAGATGTGATTACACTCAGACGTATGTTAGCTGATTCGCCTGCGGATGAGGCACATAAACGCTTAGAGTTACATAAATTAGATGCCATGTTAGCCTTATGTGAGCAAGTTCATTGTCGTCGCCAAGGTCTATTAAGTTACTTTGGTGATGTCTTAGAGCAAGGCTGTCATAACTGCGATACCTGTTTAGAGACGGTAGAAACCTGGGATGGTACGTTAGTCGCCCAACAAGCGTTATCGTGTATCTATAGAACCGGTCAGCGTTACGGGGTAGGCTATTTAATAGAAGTATTATTGGGTAAGGCGACAGATCGTATTATCAGCGCCGCGCACGACAAGCTATCGACCTTTGGTATTGGCAAAGACCTAGATGAACAGCAATGGTCATCAGTGTTTAGACAATTAGTGGCGCGCAATTTGGTGACGGTCAACTTTGATCACTTTGGTGTTTTGCAATTAACAGATGCTTGCAGACCTATTTTAAGAGGGGAACAGCCACTCATCTTACGTAAAGATATCAAGCCAGAAAAAACCAAAGCCAGTCGTAAGGGTAATAATAAGCCAGTATCAAAATCTCAAATGAATTCAGAGTTATGGGATGCCTTACGTGCAAAGCGTCGTAGTATTGCAGATGAACAAGATGTGCCGCCTTATATTATCTTTAATGATGCCACCTTAATGGCGATGGTAGAAGAAAAGCCCACTAATCTTGCACAAATGGCTTTATTGTCGGGCGTGGGTGTGCGTAAATTAGAGCTCTATGGCGCGCAGTTTTTAGGCGTGATACTTGATAATGTCGGTGAAGCAAAGACACCTGATACAGTTAACGAGTCTATTGAGTTATTTAGACTTGGCTTTAATGTACAACAAGTGGCTCAAAAGCGTGAGCTTAAAGACGATACTATTTATAATCATTTAGCCCATGGACTTGAACAAGGTCAATTAAAGTTATCTGATGTCCTAGATATACCCGACACAGAACTTAGACTGATTCAGTCGTTGATATTAGAATTACCCGAAGCCCAGCAAAATGCCCTAAAGCCTGTTTACGAACAATTAGAGGGGCAATACAGTTATGGGGTCTTGCGTTGTGTACGAGCGGCTTTGCACTTTGAATTGTAAGTCGCATTTTTATTAAACACTCAGGTGTTGTAATATTAACTTTAGATTTACCTAAATAAAACAAATTAAATAGGAATAATGATGGCAGTCAATGTTGATGATTTTAAAAAAGCCCTGCAACTTTGGGCGAGTGGGGTTACAGTCGTTACGACCACTTCAGAGCAATTAGGTCCTCAAGGGATGACAGTGACGGCCTTCTCAAGTGTTTCTGCTAATCCTCCGCAAATTTTAGTGTGTCTTAATCAAAATGCAGATACCGTTAATGGC
>CANGLL010000182.1 GCA_947454605.1 Methylococcaceae bacterium
AAATAGTCAGATCAATATATGCCGACGTGGTGGAATTGGTAGACACGCCATCTTGAGGGGGTGGTGACGCAAGTCGTGCCGGTTCAAGTCCGGCCGCCGGTACCAAATAAGGGTTTTAAGAAGCCCAAAGAAGTATAGAAACCCGCAAGTAATAAGGCTTAGCGGGTTTTTTATTGTCCAGCGAAATGCAACTAAATGCAGTAACATTTGCACTTATATGCAGTAACATTTACAGTAACTTTAAATTGATGAAAAAAGTTACTGCAATTTTTAGGTGGAGTTACTGCAAATTACCAAATAATTATTAAAGTGTAACTCCGCTCAACTTACTGTTAATAAAGACAAAGATTGTTATTAGAGTAACTTTAAACTAATTTAAAAAAAGTTACTGCAATTCAGGGGGAGTTACTGCAAATGGCTAAAGATTTATTGAAAGATGTTACTGTGCGAAATGCAAAGCCTGCTGATAAAGATTATCGGCTTAGCGATGGTGATGGACTTTATGTGCTTGTTAAAACTAATGGGGCTAAATGGTGGCGATTTGATTACAGCTTTTCGGGTAGTAGAAAAACATTATCATTAGGCGTTTATCCTGTAACAGGTTTAGGGGATGCCAGACGCAAAGCAGATGATGCACGAATAAAGATCAGTAATGATATTAACCCGAGTGATGAGCGAAAAGAAGAAAGAGCTGTTAAGGCTATCGAGATAGAAAACAAAAACCGCCGTGATGCTGGTATGGCAATTATTAACAGCTTCGCGGATATAACGCGTCAATGGTTAGCT
Source organism: Methylococcaceae bacterium (assembly GCA_947454605.1). GTDB lineage: Bacteria > Pseudomonadota > Gammaproteobacteria > Methylococcales > Methylomonadaceae > Methylobacter_C. The sequence continues at coordinate 787 of CANGLL010000182.1, forward strand.
TCGATAGAGCATCTAACAAAATCTCAAACCCACATTAAAAAAATATCAAGAATTGAGAGGTTAGCGTTTCCCGTTATTGGTGATATTCCTATCAATCAGGTTAAATCATCCGATATATTGGCGGCGTTAAAGCCTTTAATAGATAAGATGCAACTAGAAACCGCTCACCGTTTGCATAGTGAAATAAGCTCAATATTTGCTTATGCCATTGTTCATAACTTTACAGACTATGACCCCGCTCAACCCGTAGCTAAGCAGATACCCGCTCAAAAAGTAAAGCATAGAGCCGCCATAATAGAACCGCAACAAGTTGGTCAACTATTAAGGGATATATACAATTATAAAGGCACATTTATAGTGCAAATGGCTTTTAGGTTAACGCCTTTATTATTCCAAAGACCCAGCGAGATACGGCAATTATTATGGGAGGATGTAGACCTTGATACTAAAGAGTGGCGGCCTTACATATCAAAGACAGACTATCACCACATAGTGCCTTTATCAACGCAAGCCATAGAAATTATAGAGGCCATAAAACCTTTAACCGGCGGCGGTAACTTTGTTTTTCCGTCTAGTCGTGGCAAAGGTAGTCCAATGTCAGATAACACTATTCGAACGGCTTTAAAGTCGTTGGGTTATGAGTCTGATATTCATACTGCACATGGATTTAGAACCACAGCGTCAACGCTTCTTAATGAACAGGGATGGAGTCCTGACGCAATAGAAAGGCAACTAGCCCATGCACCAAGAGACAAAGTAAGAGCGGCATATAATCGCGCCCAATATTTAGAAGAACGCCGGCGCATGATGCAATCATGGAGTGATTACCTAGACAGCCTTAAGAATGGGGCGCAGATACTTGAATTTAAAAAGATTGGCTAGGTAAAGTGATTAATAACACTGATGGAGAGATTTTTAATTTCACCGTTGGCGTATTATTTAAGTGGAAACCATGATTAAACACTATGAATGTAAGCCGTTAGTTTGGCATCAAAAGCCATTGGTTTTTGACTGGGATATAGATACTGGCGAAATAACAGGGGTTGATGCTGAAGAAATAAAGCGCATAGCGCAAGGCGGTGGAATAACAGCGCATCCAATGCCGTGGGCTTGGAAATTTAGCAAAGAGCCGCTAAAAAACAAAACAGATGTGGCGGCAATTATTGGATATCAACATCAACTTCCTGATGATTTGTTGGAATTCTATCCAAAACAAGATGAATCAGAAATATTTGATTCGAACACAATTTATTAATAAATAATCTTTATCATGACCACCATAACATTTTAATATTTTAGAAGGCATATTAGGAGATTGAGTACAGATAATTTAATTAAAAAAATAAGTTAAACTGAAGCCCGTGAAACATTACGTTCCACAGAGATTAAAAAAATAAATATTATTTTAATTCAGTGTGTTAACTTTTATAACAGCTAAGTATTAACTTTTTTGTGATAGGTTTTGAAATATGCCTAGAATATAGAACCATGTACAACAAGCACTATGGGAGTGCAACATGGTTCAAGCAGTAACAGCTTTAAAACCGCAACAAATCACAACCCCTCAGCCATTACAATTACCAGAAATTGGCTTTTTAAGAATCTGGGATATTGTCGGCAACAAAAAACAAAACATTCCCGCACTAATACCTATTGGCAGAACATCATTTTTAAATGGGGTTAAGTCGGGTAAGTACCCCAAGCCTGTTAAGTTAAGCGAACGCACTACAGCATGGCGAGTGCAAGACATTAGAGCCCTTATTGATTCAATGGGTGCTTAAATGTTGACACATGCGCCCATCATGACTAAGATTAACCCGCTGTTACCGCATGTAGCAGTCGGGATTTGCACCCCGCTTAACGGCCACAAAAGGCCACTATTCAACGTGGTTTTTTTGTACCCATCAAAAACACAGGCATTAATGTGTCTAGTGTTATCCGTTTTGGTGGGGTGTATTGAGCAACCCTTTAAACGGTTGGCCGATTCCGTTATCGGTAGTGCAAACTTGATACACTCCACCGCCAAAAGTTTTGCACCTTTTAGCGGTGGTTATTCTTCATTTAACGGAGTCAACCATGTTACAAACTAATTCCGCTCAACATTCAGAGCAAGAAATCACACTTAAAAACCTACACGAAGCTTTTCAACAGCTATGTTTTTCTTATGGAAGTTTAGCCATTACAAAAGAGAGTTTTTCTAAAGAGAAATACAAATGGTTTGCCAATGAACTTAGAGATTTAGCCGATATTGCTACAGCGATTCATAAAGCTAATGGAGGTCTGTAATGCCTGTTTATTCATTAGCTGATTTTTTAGATTTAGAGAAGATGGCGGTTGTGGAGCTAGCGCACGAAAGCAATCAAATGGTTTATAAATTTAAGGGTGATGATGAAGCCTTAAATAGGGTTAGATCGGCCGCCAACAATACGCAGTTAGTCTTAAACGCAGGGATTGAAGCCGTAACAGATTTGTTATTAGCGGCAGAATTTCATTGCGCCGGAGAATTGGATGCGCACACTAAAACAGGGGCGTTATGGTTGCTCAAGGAGCTGATGCAGACCCTAAGAACGACTAATGAACAAGCTTGGATACTTGAGAGATCAGTAGCAACCCAACAGGCATAAAAAAGCCGATTTAACCTACCAGAATTAAATCGGCTCTATACAACCTACACCACCAACAAGCAGGGTAATTATATCGCATTGGTGGCTATGGTTGTGTATCCGGTTAAGGATAAGAACACATGCAAAACATAGAACAAACCGTTATCAATGTCATGCTTGAACATGGCTTAACACCACCGGATAGAATCTTTATTGACGGCGGATTACACCGCTTTAAGGATGAATCGGGAAAACCAAACAATTATTATGTGGCTCATGCTGATGGTCGCGCCGCTGGTGTTGTAGGTAGCTGGAAGACTGGCTTAAAAGTGAACTGGAAAGCTGATGGAGATTATCCAAAGTTAACAGATCAACAGCGTATTGATTTTAAGATTGAGCAACATAGGCAACAGCTTATCCGCAAAGCCGAAGCCAAGACCCGCCATGATGCGGCAATGACTAAGGCTTCTTATATATGGGCAAGAACAACCCCGCCTAATAATCATCCCTATTTAATTAAAAAGCGCGTGAAGCCTCATAACGCTGGCGAATACAAAGGCTTTCTAGTGATTCCAGTATTCAATAGTCATAAGTTGGTCAGCGT
>CANGLL010000183.1 GCA_947454605.1 Methylococcaceae bacterium
AATCGCACAATTGATAAAGCCATTAATTTGGCCAACGAATTTGTTCATAAAGGTGCAATCAATGGCTGTGGTTTTGATGATTTAGCTCATCAGCAATTCGATCTCATTATTAATGCAACCTCCTCCAGTTTAAGCAATGAAATCCCGCCTTTAGCAGAGAATATTCTGGGCAATAGCGGGGTTTGTTATGATCTTGCTTATGGGAATGATCCGACATCCTTTGTGCGCTGGGGAGAAAAAAACAAAGCCATAAAAAGTTTAGATGGCTTAGGTATGCTAGTGGAACAGGCGGCTGAAGCTTTTTTTATTTGGCGAGGCGTGCGCCCAATAACCAAAGAAATTATTGAGCTACTGAACTCAGAACGCGGCTAATCTTTAAATAAAATTAGAGACTCGATTTTAAATATTCATTTTTTAAATGCACGTAATGCTCAGCCGAATAGCTTAAAAACTCTTTTTCGGCATCATTCAATAATCTAACTTGTTTAGCCGGCGCCCCCACATACAGATAACCGCTTTCTAAGCGCTTACCAGGAGATACTAGAGAGCCAGCACCTAGCATCACATAATCTTCTAATATTGCGCCATCCATAATGATAGCGCCTATGCCAACTAGGCAATAATTACCGACTATACAACCATGTACGACTGCTTTATGTCCAATAGTGACACCTTTTCCAATGGTTAATGGAAACCCATGTACAGAGAATTTCCCCGCATGAGAAACATGCAACACAGCACCATCCTGCACATTGGTATCATCACCAAGAGTCACTTTCTCAACATCACCTCTTATTACTGCCGTAGGCCATACGGAAACATTATCACCTAAAGTAATATCGCCAATAAGCACCGAGCTTTCATCGATATAAACGGCTTGCCCTATAACAGGTGTTTTTTCATTAAATGATCTAATTGCCACGATATCATTCCTTTTTAGCTTTTATACACTAAAAGACTGTTTTCAAATGAATGCCATTATACAATGAGCCATTAAAACTCTGACAAGCCTTATACCGTTAAAATATTATATGAATTTTATACACGGAGATAACTTCACTGTTGAGATCGTCCGCTCCCCTAAAAGGAAGAGCGTAGCTATTAAAATCAGTAAAGGTAAAGCGTTTATTCATGTGCCCAGCTATTTAACTCACAGTTCCATTGAGTCAATCATTGCCAAAAAACAGCCCTGGATTAAAGCAAAACTCGCCACCCAAGAAAACTTAAGTAGCCTAAAGCCCAAACAATTTATTGAGGGTGAAACTTTTTTATATTTCGGAAAGATCTATACTTTAAAAATTATTTTAGGCTCGCGTTCATCCGTTAGCATTGAAAATGATAAATTAATTGTCGCCGTTAAAGAGTTATATTTAAAGGATGCCAATGCTATTAAAAAGCTATTAAAACAATGGTATAACAAACAAGCGGAAATAATATTAAAAGAAAAAACTGCCTATTACGCTGAACTAATAAATGTCAAACCTACATCTGTAATTATCAAGACATTTAAATCAAGATGGGGGAGTTGCAATATTAATGCGGGGATTCAATACAACTGGAAAATAATGATGGCACCGGAATCGATTATGAATTATCTGGTGATCCATGAACTATGTCATATTCATCATCATAATCACTCACCGAGTTATTGGCAAACTGTCGCAAAGTACTGCTCCCAATACAAAGAACAAGGGAAATGGTTAAAACAAAATGGTGCTTATCTAGAGCTTTGAGTCGATATAAAACAGAAGCAAGTCCTGTCTTATATCGAGCTAGCGTTTTCAGAACAAAGTATTAAGAAAAACGCTCAATCATTTTTTCAGCTTGTTCAGCAAACTGCTCAAGATTACCTTGCTTTACCTTATCAACCGGAATAACCAACGCCGTACTCAAATTGATATAGATATAAACATAACGTTTACCGTATTCAACTCTCACTAAATCAGCCCAAGCCATTTTGTTTTTACCACTGGGCGATTTCTCTAATAAGAAATTAGGATCGGCTGGATCAATACTTAAGCTATAAGTGCCAAACATATTGATCTTTTCTTTCGCAGTATAACTTTTAAGAATTTGCCTACGCAAATCCAACAACATTATCTTGGGAGATAAAAGCGCCCAAAGTGCGGCAATAATTAATATATACCCAGAGGAATTAATATCACCGTAATAAAAATAATAAAAACCACCTATGATGCCCATAACTCCAGGAACAACCCAACGATTTTTTTTGATATTGTATTGGATTTCTTCATTTCTCATGAACTGTAGTTCATTAAAATGAATTAAATCTTCTTCGCCAAATTCATACTCTACTTCAAACATAATCCTATTCTTCTTTTAATTTTTAAAATATTAGTGCATTTTTATTTTTCTATAAACACTTCGTCTGAACACATTAGAGACTGTTAGCATTGCCGTTCTAAAATAGCCATGAATAGCCACCTGATGCATTTTATAAAGTGACAAATATACAATCTTAGCGATAAACCCACCGACACTGACAGTACCCATTAGGTTGCCCATCAAGTTTCCCACCGTGGTATATTTACCTAAAGAAACTAATGATCCATAATCATAATAAACAAATTCTACTAAAGCTCGGCCTTTTAATCGGTTAATAATTGACTTGCCTACCGCTGTTGCCTGCTGATGAGCCGCTTGTGCTCTAGGGGGCACATTATTACTCCGGCCACCCGGCCATACGCACGCAGCACAATCTCCCATTGCAAATATATTCTCATCACTTGTCTTCAATGTACTATCCACGACTAATTGATTAATATGATTAGTCTCTAATCCATCCAAATCTTTTAACCAATCAGGCGCCTTAATACCCGCAGCCCAAACTTTTAATTCTGCCTCAATAAACTCACTATCATGAGTTGTTATACCTTCTTTAGTAACTTCTACAACACGTCGCCCCATTTTTAATACAACCCCTAAACTAGCTAATTGTTGTTGGGTAGCTACTGCTAATTTAATAGGTAAAGCGGGTAACAACTGAGTCGCAGCCTCTATAATCGTCAACTTGACAGTACTTTCCGAATTCAATCCATAGATAGCCAAGACATTAGTCACTTCATGCAATTGAGCAGCCAGCTCAACACCTGTTGCCCCTGCCCCCACAATGGCAATAGATAACGGTTTCACTGTGTCAGGATTTTTACCAATATAACTTTTTAAATAGGATTCAAATAACTGCTTTTGAAATTTAAAAGCTTGTGATGTGGTGTCTAAAAATAGACAGTGTTCAGCAACACCTTTAATACCAAAGGTATTGCTCACGCTTCCTACAGACATAACTAACGTGTCATAACTAAAAGTTCTTCTTGGAATTAATTCCTCACCACTATCACTTAGTGTGGGACTGACTACTATCTCTTTTTTACTTCGGTCCAACCCTTCCATTCGGCCCAATCTAAAAAAGAAATGATTACGATGACCCTGCGGTAAATATTCAACTTGTTCTGATTCATCCAATGTTCCAGCGGCTACCTCATGCAATAAAGGCTTCCATATATGCGTTGTTGTCGCATCTATTAAGGTTACTTCTGCCAAGCCTGGCTTGCCTAATTGAACGCCTAAACTCGTAGCCAGCTCAAGCCCCGCTGCACCGCCACCGACAATCACTATTTTATGTATTGCATTATTATCGCTAGTCATCACACCCGCCTTACCCTAAACAAATCAGGGCATACTATAACACTATATTGATACTATTTCGTCAGCTCAGAATAAGACAAAATGAGGGTATTTCATAAAATTTAGTTAAAAAAAACCCGTCATAAGACGGGTTTTTTTATTTTTTAACTTAATATGAATTAATCTGAATACTTAAAAAAATAACCTACTAATCATATTAAAAATTCAATTAATTAGAATTAATTTGCAATTCTACCCTACGATTATTAGCTTGACCTTCTGCAGTATCGTTAGTATCAATTGGATGACTCCAGCCATAACCACGCGTAGTTATA
>CANGLL010000184.1 GCA_947454605.1 Methylococcaceae bacterium
GTATAACTACATTGCTTCAGCCAGAACATCTTAACAACACTAATATGAAAGCATTAATCTTAGCAAGTTTTATTACCCTAATAACTGCCTGCACAACAACCAACACTAACTTCAAAACCAAATCAAGTGATATTAGTTACGGATTTAGTATAGAAAAATGTAAGTTCAGATGTTCATAATAGTGAATCTATTTCCGATCAATATTAACTAACTACCTGCTTTTAATTTACTAACTTCATCAGCCACATGTTTAGCATCTAAAACCGGATCAACATCCGTATCAATATAACGGATGATTAATTGAGGGTCTAGAATAAAAGTCCAGCGCTTAGCAAAATTAACGATGGGCATCTTTACACCATAAGCCTCTGTTACTTTACCCTCTGCGTCAGATAATAAGGTAAATGTCAGGTTATGTTTTTGATGAAATGACTGCAAGTCCTTCACTTCATCAGTGCTGATACCATAAACCTCTGCATTTTGATTACGAATTAAACTGATACCATCTCGATAAGCACAGGCTTGAGCGGTACACCCTGGGGTGCCGGCTTTGGGATAAAAGTATAATACAGTCCAGCCTTTATCCTTTCTAGCCTGTAAATCAACACTATCACCGGCTTGGGTCTTTAACTGAAACGCTGGGGCAGCCTGTCCTATGCTTAATTTATCAGCCTCAACAGCCGTTGATATAAAAGGTAATAGCGCTAAGGCCAATGTGATTTTTTTAAAAAAAGACGGGGGGCGTTGCATGTTAACCTCATTAATAGTCATTTAAATGTGTACTCTATATATATCGTTAAGTATGACAATCGTCAAACGGGGGGTATTGAAGGGTCGTACTGCCAAAGATGCGCGGCTACTAAAGCACGCCATGGCGAAAATGGCGCTAACCAATCCTGTGTTTGTTGCTCAGAAAGCTTATACGTTAGCCTTAATAAAGTCTGTAAACTACGCCGTACACCCGCATCACCCTGCAAAGAGCCATCTAACCAGCCTAGGCCACGCAATAGCGCATAGTTTATCGTCCAAGGTCCAATTCCTTTAATCTCATGTAAACGCTGGTATATTTCAGTAACTGTCTCGGCAGTAGGCGTGAGTTCTAATAAGGCTTGATGCGCTAGAACCATCTCACTAACACCTAAGAGTGCCTTTACTTTGGTATTAGAATAACCCAATTGCCGCAACGCACCTGCTTCTATATTCACTACTCGCTTCGCATCGGGATAACACAACAATCCGCTAGAATGCTCAACACCCACCCGCTGTATTAATTTGCGCCTAATTGATACCGCCGCGTTAACACTGATCTGTTGGCCGGTAATGGCCCACGTTATCGCTTCAAAAAAAGTGGCACAGGTCGGCACCCTTAAACCTGAATTCTGTGCAATCAATAATCCAAGCTGAGGATGATCTTTGTAAGCTAACTCAAAGCCCTCAATATCCTGATTTAATCCTAACAGCCCTTTAGCTTTAGCTTGCAATGTCATCTGATCATCACTTGCAGCCAAACCATCGATAGCGAGTTGAACCTCTGCAATCGCATTATCTTTAAACTGAATTGTTAATCTAGCCAGTTGTTCGTGCCATAACAGTCCCTTGCTTAGACTCTGTTGGTCCACTATTTCGGCTATCGCTAATGGATCACGCTGATTAAAGCCCAAAATATCTTTAGCACGATACGCGTCAGGTAACTTTAACGAACATTCAATGAGTGTTGATGTCGGCATTATGAGGTTGTTTGTTAGGGATAAATGGAGGGTATAAACTTTCTGTCGATTATAATTTGCTTTAATTTTTAAAACAGATATATCTAATTTCGGAGATAGAAGTTACACCGCAAGTACGCAGTTTTAAGACGGCAAGGATGCCGTCGTAATTAATCCCAACTTCAAATAAACCTCTGACGTAAATTTGTAATAGTATTCAGAGAGTTTTATCACAATCCGCCCTGCAGACTGCAATACCATTGCAATCAATACAGCATCTCGCCTTAAATTCTGCGATAATAAAAGCGCGTTATTCTAATAACACCTGCTTTTCTCTTATACCAGCTTACAATCTTTTACTGGACGACTAGCCTATGAAAGCCAAAAATACATATACCCCCTGTGATTTAGTAATTTATGGCGCCCTGGGTGACCTATCAAAACGCAAGCTCATTATTTCTCTTTATCGTCTTGAAAATGCAAACTTTTTAGAACCAGACACTCGCATTATTGGTGTTGATTTGCATGACGTTAAAAGTGAAGGCTTTGTGGATATTGCCCTCAAAAGCTTACAATCTTTTTTAGGTGAAGCGATCGACACCATTGTCTGGGAACGCTTTTCGGCTCGTTTATCTTATTTAAAAATAGACTTAACTCAAGCTGAACAATTTAAACAACTCAATGCAGTGATTGACCAAAAAAACAGAATTATGGTCAATTACTTTGCGGTATCCCCTTTCTTATTTAAAAATATTTGCCAAGGTTTAGCTAAATCGGGTGTATTGACTGAAACGTCTCGTATGGTGATGGAAAAACCAATTGGCCATGACCTTAAATCATCTCAAGAAATTAATGATGTGGTCGCTAGTGTATTCCAAGAAAAACAGGTATATCGGATCGATCATTATCTAGGCAAAGAAACGGTTTTAAATCTATTAGCGTTACGCTTCGCAAACTCTATTTTTACGACTAACTGGAACCACAATACCATTGATCATATTCAAATTACGGTCGGTGAAGAAGTCGGTATTGAAGGGCGTTGGGATTATTTTGATAAGACTGGTCAGTTACGTGACATGGTGCAAAACCACTTGTTACAAATCTTAACTTTTATTGCCATGGAACCGCCGGTTAACCTTGAAGCAGCCAGCATCCATAATGAAAAAATCAAAGTACTTAAAGCCTTACGCCCTATTACGACCCAAAACGTAGAAGAAAAAACCGTTCGCGGCCAATACACCAAGGGCTATATTAAAGGTAAAGAAGTGCCCGGCTATCTTGAAGAAGAAGGCGCTAACACTGAAAGCACTACCGAGAGCTTTGTGGCTTTACGTGTTGATATTGATAACTGGCGTTGGGCTGGCGTTCCATTCTATATGCGTACCGGCAAACGCTTAACCGGTAAGCGTACTGAAATCGTCGTTTACTTTAAACAATTACCGCACAATATTTTTAAAGACAGCTTCCGCGAATTACCGCCTAATAAACTGATCATTCATTTACAACCCAATGAAGGTGTTGAAATTGAAATGCTTAATAAAATCCCCGGTATCGATGAGCATATTAAGTTACAAAAAACCAAATTAGATTTAAGTTTTTCTGACACCTTTAAAGAAAGCCGTATCTTTGGTGGTTATGAAAAGTTAGTGCTAGAGGCAATGCGTGGCAATCCAACACTCTTTTTAAGTCGTGAAGAGATTGAACAAGCTTGGACTTGGGTTGATTCTATACAAAACGCTTGGCAGCATTATAAAGATGCGCCTAAACCCTACTCTGCAGGCACTTGGGGCCCCGTTGCCTCAGTTGCTTTGATCGCCAGAGATGGTAGAGCTTGGGAAGAATAATTAATCCTCCGTGTCACCCTCAACTAGGAAACAACTATGCATCCAGTCATTGAACAAGTAACGCAAGAAATCGTTGAGCGTAGCCATAAAACGCGTTCAGCTTATTTAAAATATATTGATTCTGTTGCCAAAAAGGGCCCTATCCGCTCTGGCATGGGGTGTGGCAACTTAGCACATGGATTTGCTGCCTGTAGTGCTCAAGAAAAAGCCGATTTAACCGGCGACCAAAAACCTAATATCGCGATTATCACTGCATACAACGACATGTTGTCAGCGCATGAACCCTATAAATATGCACCTGACCAAATAAAAGAGGCGATCAGAGCGGCAGGAGGTGTTGCTCAGGTGGCGGGTGGTGTACCTGCAATGTGTGATGGTATTACTCAGGGCCAACCTGGCATGGA
>CANGLL010000185.1 GCA_947454605.1 Methylococcaceae bacterium
GATAGGCGGTATAGGACCTACCTTTTACAACACTAAGGTGATTGATACTTTCTATAACCATAAATTTAATCGGGTCTCAGTAAAAACCGGTCTTGACACCGTTCGTTATGATTACGACAACGTTGAAACCTTAACAGGTTTACCCTTACAGATGGCATCAAGAAACCACTGGGAATACATGCCATCTATCCGCTTAGGGTATGAGATTCAACCAGAATATGAAGCCTTTGTTAAGTTTGTTGATAAACAAGCCGAATACGACACACTCGTATTGTCTAACGGTAGTGGCACTGCTTACAATCGCAACTCTACCGGCTACAATGCCTTAGGTGGTTTTGCTTTTGACTTAACAGGCTTAATTACCGGCGATATGTCTTTAGGTTACCTTGAAAGATCTTATGAAGATGCGCGTTTACAATCCATCTCGGGTGTTAATGGCTTTGTAAACTTTAAATGGCGTCCGACTAAACTCACCAATGTAACCACGCGTTTTAGTCATGATATTAATGAAACGACTCAGACAGGCGTGGCGGGTGTTATGGCATCCGCATTAAACGTTGGTTTAGAACATGAACTAAAAAGAAATGTCTCGTTAAAAGTCGGTGGTAGTTATTCTTATTTGGACTATAACGGGTATGATCAAACAACAGCTTTACAACAAAACCAACAGAACCGTGCGGATAATTTATATGGCGCTAATGTAGGGGCTAAATATCTATTTAATCGATATATCAATACGGATTTGACATACACCTATCAAAATAGGGATACTAACTACTATAACAGTGGGTATGATGTTAACCAAGTAATGTTAAATTTACGCGGTCAATACTAGTTGCTGTCTATATCAACTTTTTAACAACCGATATTAAATAATACTACCGTTACTATGGCATTGTGGAAAAAAGTTTTATTCATTACGTTAGCGCTATTCATACCTTTTTGTGTTAATGGCGCAATCGATAATGAAATAAAAAATGCCATAGTTAACCACGGTAGTAGTCATGATGAATACAAATTAGGCTCCGGTGATATTGTAAAAATCACGGTCTTTAATCAAGAAGACCTATCCGGTGAATACACCGTAAATGGTGCCGGCAATATATCACTGCCTCTAATCAATTTAATCAACGCAAAAGATCTTACGGTCAAGCAAGTGGAGCAAGCCATTTGTGATAAATTAAAGCCGGATTATCTGTTAAATCCTCGTGTCAGTGTACAAGTTTTAAACTATCGTCCGTTTTATATCTTGGGTGAAGTAAAAGAACCTAATTCATATCCTTATGTGGATGGTATGACCTTTAGAAATGCAGTCGCCATTGCGGGTGGATTTACATACCGCGCCAAAGAAGATCATGTGCGAGTTATTAGAGGTAACAATAATGACCCTAAACATGAGGATATACTTAATATTGATGAAAGAGTACAACCTGGTGATGTGATTCACGTGGAAGAACGCTTTTTTTAATAACTTTAAATGTAAAATGTAGTTCATTGATCTACATATATCTCAGTTGAGACCTCTGTGACTTCTACAAACAATTCAATCTCCCTAACCAGTGACATCTCTGAAGAAAATGCGGCTGAGCTTTCTTTAAGTGATTATTTTCATACATTATGGTTAAGACGAAAATTATTTTTTAGTACCGTTATATTTATACTTTTAATTTCTGTATTGACCGTCTTTCAATTGGTACCTAGGTATACAGCTACCACACAATTACTGGTGGGTATTAATGCTGCTAAAGTAGTTGATATTGAACAAGTATTATCAGGCAGTATGACTGGCGATTCTGCCGTTATTGGAGAGATAGAAGTCATCAAATCTCGTGATTTAGCGCGTAAAGTCATACAATCACTGGCCCTTGATCAATACCCAGAATTTAATTCCAGTCTAAAACCGCCAGGATTTTTATCAACGCTTAAACCTAAAAACTGGTTACCAGAAGGCATCTTAGAAGCATTAGCCCTTAAAGAAGTGAATACGGGTGACGAAGACGCTATAAAAGAAGCCAAAGAAACCCAACTTATTAACGTTTTTTTAGCAAAATTAACCGTTACTCAAGTTAAGCGTTCACAAGTGATTAATATCTCTTTTGAATCAGAAGATCCTAAATTAGCTGCTAAAATCGCCAATACCATTGCCGATAAATACATCATAGGACAACTGCAAGCTAAATTTGATGCGACCAAAAAAGCCACTGATTGGTTAAATGATCAATTAGATGAGTTAAAAGATAAAGTTAAAACCTCAGAACATGCGGTACAAGAGTTTAGACGCCAACACAACTTGACTGAGTTATCCAAAGAAACCAGTTTATCGCAACAACAACTTTCAGAAATCAACAGTCAACTTTTCATCGCCAGAGCGCAACGGGCTGAAGCAGAAGCAAAATATCAACAAGTTGAAGCTATTACACGCAGCGGTAAAGATGTTGATAGTGTATCGGAAGTCTTAAATTCAGCATTGATTACCACATTAAGAGGACAAGAATCTGAGGTACAAAGAAAGTATTCAGAAATGTTAGTAGAGTTTGGACCCAGACATCCAAAAATGGTCCAAATGCACGCAGAACTTGAAGATATTAAAGCCAAAGTGCTTGGCGAAGTTAAAAAGATCTCCGCTGGGTTACGTAATTCCATGGAAGTTGCCCGAGTCCGTGAAGGATCTTTACAAAGTAGTCTTAAACAATTAGAAATTAAAAACTCAGGTAACAACCAAGACGAAGTTCAGTTAAGAGCCTTAGAGCGTGAAGCTACTGCCAATAGAACACTTTTTGAAACATTCTTAGGGCGTTTTAAAGAAACAACCTCAACTCAAGGCATTGAGCAAGCTGATGCGCGAGTCATATCAGTTTCAGAAGTACCCTTGATTCCAAGTTACCCAAAAAAGAATATGATGTTCGCTGTTTGTTTATTTGCGGCCATATTTTTTGCGTTTTTCTTGGTATTTGTATTAGAGCAAATGAACCCTGGGGTAAGGTCGCCTGAGCAAGTACAAGATTTGTTCAATGTAACAACACTGGGTATCATACCTAAAACTTTTGATACACAAAATTTACCTATTTTTGACTATCTACTAAAAAAACCGCAATCAGCTTTATCAGAAGCAATTAATACATTAAGAATCTCGTTGACACTTTTAAACCCAGATTCAGATGTTAAATCTATATTAATCACTTCATCTGTACCATCAGAAGGTAAATCAACCTTAGCTACTTTACTTGCGAGACATACTGCTCAATCAGGTCAAAAAGTAGTTCTTATTGAGGCAGACGTACGCAAACCTGCCATAGCAGTTAATTTTGGTGCTAACAAAGAAACTTTAGGCTTAACTGATTTACTAAGTCATCATGACTTATCAATAGATGATGTTTTAATGGATGATCCTGCGACAGGATTAAAGATTTTAGCTCGCGGTAAAATAGGTTACGTTAACCCAATTGATTTGTTTGCTTCTAAACGAATGAAAGCTATTGTGGATGATTTAAGAGCAAGATTTGATTTAGTAATCATTGATTCTGCTCCTGTGATGGCCGTACCTGATGCTAGAATATTACAAAGTTTAGTGGACAAAACAATCTTTGTACTCAATTGGGATAATACACCGAAAAAAGTCGTGAAGAATGCATTACATTTATTAACTAAAGATGGTAATTCTAATGTAGCGGGGATCGTTATCCAGAAAGTTGATTTTAAACAATATGGTCGTTATGGTTATGGTGATTCGGGATATTATTACCATTACGGGCGTTATAACCATTACTATACCTCTTAATTACTTTAATAATGACTTTACACAGGTCTACATTAAAGCCATTTTGGGCATCTTTAGGCTTAATATTTAGCGTGGCATTACTGGCCTTATCAATGCCTCGCTTTATCAGTAGCTTATACAGTTTATATCCAGAAACACTTTTAAAACAAACTAAAACCATCAAAGATGCGTTTTAC
>CANGLL010000186.1 GCA_947454605.1 Methylococcaceae bacterium
ATTAGCGTTATAAACTTGCTAAATCAATCACAAAACGATATTTAACGTCGCTTTTTAATACACGCTCATAAGCTTCGTTGATGTGTTGTATGGGAATAATTTCAATATCTGAAGTGATATTGTGTTCGGCACAAAAATCTAACATTTCCTGCGTTTCTTTTATGCCACCTATTAAAGAACCAGCAAGGTTTCTGCGTTTAAAGATTAAATTACCCACCGAGGGTGACGGATGCGGCTGATCAGGCACGCCCACTAAACATAATGTGCCGTCGCGTTTTAATAATGCAGTAAACGCATCTAAATCATGGGGTACGGCCACCGTATTCAATATAAAATCAAAACTAGCAATATGTTGCGTCATTTCATCTGAATTTTTAGAGATGACCACTTCATCAGCACCGAGGCGTATAGCATCTTCTGCTTTGCCAGGAGAGGTGGTAAATAAAACAACATAAGCACCCATGGCATGCGCTAGTTTGATGCCCATGTGGCCTAGGCCCCCTAAGCCCACCACGCCTACTTTATCGCCTTTACCAACCTTCCAATGCCTTAAGGGTGAGTAAGTGGTAATGCCGGCGCATAGTAAAGGTGCTGCAGCGGCTAAATCTAGCTTGTCTGATACGTGTAAGACAAAGTCTTGGTTAACGACGATTTGTTTAGAGTAGCCACCATAATTATTACCCCCTGAAATTTTATCAGGGCTGTTATAGGTAAACTCAGCGCTATTACAATATTGTTGTAAGTCTTCTTGGCAATCTGGGCAAACACCACAGGAGCCGACCATACAGCCTACTCCGACGCTATCACCCACTTTAAAACCTTTGACTTCAGCGCCTATTTTGGTGACTTTGCCGACTATTTCATGTCCTGGTACCATGGGGAAACTTGAGTTACCCCATTCATTACGAACTTGATGTATGTCGGAATGGCAGACGCCACAGTAGAGTATTTCTATTTGGACGTCATTAGCAAGGGGTTCGCGTCTCTCAAAACTAAAGGCTTCTAAAGGCGTGTTGTGGTTATGAGCGGCATAGCCTAGTGTTTTTTGCATAAAGGGCTCCTAGTATTATTTAATTTCGATATGTATTTCGTTGCGACGTAAAAAGGGCAGGGTCCATGGTGGATCATAAGCTGCCGACTGAGCTGTATTAATTAGGATGTATTTTTTTTGTACTAACCAAGTTTCTAATTCAGTCGATTTTTCTTTAATTCCTTGTTCAGATAGGCTACCCGTGTAAGTAAGTACGGCTAATTTCTTACTGGGGATCTCAACCAGCTTAATGGCAGGATCATCAGGTATGGGGGCGTTGGCTAGTGTATAAGTACTCGGTAACACAAATGCCATGTACCAATTATCGCCTGATTGTTGTTGTATAACCGGAGCGGCCATCGCAATTTGTTCGGAACTTTGCTTTTCTTGTATCACTGGGGCGCTCATGCTGATTTGTTGCTGGCTTTGGTTTTTGCCAAAAATATAACCTGCTAAGCGTTTAAATCCTTGCTTGCCACTGGTCTGATAATCACCAGTTATTTCAGTTTGAGCGATAAGAATGGGGGGGTATTGTCTAATCTGAATGTGTCCATAGTCTTGCAAGACTTGGTAGTGAGGTTCTTCAGATGTTCTTATGCCGACTAAACTACAGCCTGTTAGTATAAGAGTGCTTAAGATACTGATTACTTTTGTCATCTTTAACAACCTTCCTGTATAGCGTTTAATTAAAATCACTTAAAGTATTTTAATACCATTAAGCCTTAGTTTATCAAGCCTATAGTTTATCGGTTTAAATTAATCTAATGCGACAAAAGTTTTGAAGTGAAACTAAAGGGGGCGTTGTTATGTTTGTGTTTGCTAGGCGTTAGCAAATGATAACAATTGTAGGGATAGGAGGGCGGCTTAATAGTCGCCCCAAAATGGCTTGATTAGCGTCTGCCTTTGTTACCGGGCGCTGCTTCTTCAAATTTAACCTTTAAAGGTTTTCCGCAATATAAATTGCCATCAAGTGCTGCTATAGCAGCTCTGGCTTCGTGGCCTTCCATACCTACAAAACCGAATCCTCGACATTTTCCGCTGAAAATATCAGCGATAAGTTGAATGGAGCGGACTTTGCCATACTCTGAAAATAACTCTTCAACAGAAGATTCAGTGGCGTCGCTAGGTAAGTTTCCTACAAAAAGTCGTTTCAAAAGACATATCCTAAATAAGGGGGAGAGGGAGAGGGGTCGGAAAATCCGACTACGCCCCAACCCTGAATAAATGTACTCGGGGTTGGGTGTTAGAAAGCAAGGTCAGTTATGCTGTCGTTACGTTTGAAGCTTGTGGGCCTTTTGCGCCTGATTCTACATCATATTTTACAGCTTGACCTTCAGCTAAAGTGCGGAAACCACCGTCACTTGCGATTGCAGAAAAATGTACGAATACATCTGCACTGCCATCACTTGGAGAAATAAAACCGAATCCTTTAGATTCGTTAAACCATTTAACTGTACCTGTTGCCATGTTACATCCTCAATAAATTGAATTAAAAATTTTTATTGCAAATCAGACCGGGCACAAATAGGAAAATAACGAATGGAATTTCTGAGAAGTGCTGATTAACATGCAAAACTTATTAGACAAGTTTGCATTTGTGGCAATACTATCGACTAACAGACATCATTATAGTGGCATATCACTTGCATAGCCATCTATTTCCAAATAGTGACAATATTAGTGAAGTCGTCTGTCCATGGTTTCATATCAAAATATAGCGGCATCTTTTCCCAGTTGCCTAACTGGCTTAGGCTAAGGGGGGCTAAGGTGTCTGCATTTTTAGACATGACCACCCAATCGGTTGCAACCACGAGAGGGGGCGGATTTTGTGGTTTATACTCTTGAATAAGAGCCGCTAGATGCATGTGTTCAGCATGGATAGAGAGCACTTTTTTAAGCGCTAAATGCCTATTGGTAATATGAAAGGCCAATAGGCCGTTCGGTTTTAACTTTTTAAAATAGATGTCTAAGGCTTCTTGAGTGATTAAGTGCGTGGGTACGGAATCTGAGCTAAAGGCATCCATGATTAATAAATCAAATTGGCCATCTGGTTCTTTATCTAGCGATAAACGTGCATCACCTATGCGAATAGTAGGTTGATGTGCACAAAGCTTCATGTAAGTGAAGTATTCTGGATTACTGGCTATGTCTACGACTAAAGGATCAATTTCGTATAAGGTCCAATGTTGAGACTCTTTCGTATAGCACGTTAAGGCACCGGCACCTAAACCCACTACGCCAATATTCCAGTTTTGATTTTTGGCATCAAACTCTTTAAAGAGTTGCCCCATTGGGCCTGGGCGGCTGTAATAAGTTAACGGCGTTCTTTGTAAGTTCTCGGGTAGGCGTTGTGCCCCGTGTTTAGTAGTACCGTGGAAAAGTTCATGGTACGTTTCATCTTGATTTTTTTCGTCAGTCAATACGCTTTCTCGCACAGCTAAGACACCAAAGAAAGTGCGTTCTTGATAGATCGTGTGTGATGACAGGCCGTGTAAACCTAACGATAAGAAAATAATAGCCCCGGTGCTAAAAGCAAAAGCAATAGGCTTTGATCGTAATAAAAAGGTAATCAGCGTAATAAAAATGAGGCTGATAACGATAATATCAAAGTATTGTAGTAAATCTTTGATACTTGCATAAAGAGTAAGACCTGTAATAACTAATGCGGTGGGCCATATTACTTGGAGTAGCGCACTTTTGGCCGTGATTGATATCGACCATGGACGTAATAGTAGTGCGGCAATAATCATTAACGGATACTCGTAGATACCATTAAAGATAAAAGGCGCCACAAAGGTGTTAAACATGCCACCCAACATGCCGCCAAAGGACATGATTAAATAGAAGGTGGTTAAGTGTTGGGTAGCCGGCCTGTTTTTTGATAGTTCACCATGACAAACCATGACGGCAA
>CANGLL010000187.1 GCA_947454605.1 Methylococcaceae bacterium
ACGGTGGTACACGCGCTTTTGGGTTAATTTACTGGCCTTGTTGACCACTTCTTTTGTGCAATATTTCTGCAACAGTAATAAGAACGCTTTGTTAGGTTTTTGGTCATTTTTAAACAATTGCATAAATACGATATGGTCATAAAAGGCTTGTTTGTCAGTAAGTATTTTGCAGGTGCTTAAGGGTTTTTCTATTTTCATTTTTTGATAATAAAACCGCGCCATCTTAAACCACTCATGTTCGGTTAATAGGCTATCTCGGTCAGGTTTGCCGATGGCTTTTTTAATGATGCCGGCTAAATCCAAGTCGTCTTTGGCCTGATTAGCGGCCACAGAAACTATTTCAATATTACTGATGCTATAGCCCAGATTATTGTCGATTCTATCCACAGACCAATCGCTTAGCTCTTGTCTTGCATAGGTGAATGTTTCACCGGTAATCGGACAGCGGTTGCCGGTTTTAATTAGTTTTGTTCTGAGATCTTCTGGCGTTAAGGTCATTTCAAAGCCTTTAATTAAAGCTCTGTCGCGAAGGCTGATCAATTTGCTTTCATATAAGTCTGGCATTCTTTGGCTAACGCGTTGCTGTTTGGCAGCTTCATAGCCATAACGGATTTGTTGACGATGCTCATCAGAGAATCTTGTTATATCTAAGGGTAATTTAAATAGATAGTGATCAAAACCTATTTCAAAAGCTAAATTTGACATGTGCATTCCCCGTTGGTGATTTATAACTGGAAACAATTTCCAGTTGTTGGGGAATACTATAATGGGGTGAAACGACAAGTTGTGACGCATTAATCATGCGTTTTATGGCAAGTATATTTAGCTAATAACTGTGATAAGGTTATTTTATAGAGCCTTTAGGGCTTTGTGGGTGCCTAAGTTGATTTAACTTTATTGACATCAATTAGAATGAAAAATATTAAAAGTTCCTGTATGCTTTAGAGAAAATATGCAAAGCTTATAAATTTATTGAGGAGGTAGCATGCAATTAGCCATTGAATTACCTGATGAATTAGGCAATGAACTTTTACAACAAGACAACGTGACTCAGTTTGTACAAGAGGCCGTAAAAAGTAGGCTTTTAGAAGTTCGTCAATCTAATACACAAAGAAATACTTTCATAAAAACTAATGAGCAGGAGCACCTTCCTATTACTCGATCATTAATTGGTATTTTGAAAGATGCTAATCTGGGTATTAATGATTATAAGCAGCACCTTGAAGATAAATACCTTTGAAAGTTTTATTTGATACCAATATTATTCTGGATGTTCTCTTAATTCGTAATCCATTTTTTGCTTTGTCTGCCAATTTATTAGACGCTGTTGAAAGTAAAGATATTGATGGATTTTTATGCGCAACTACAATCACAACAATCGATTATTTAGTTACAAAATTTCAAAATAAATCCGTTGCAAAACTTGCGATTAGTAAGTTGTTGTCACTGTATTCAATTGCGGAAGTTAACCAGTCTGTTTTGAATTTTGCTAATACCTCTAATTTCTCAGACTTTGAAGACGCTGTTCTTTATTTTTCTGCTCTAAATGTAGGGGTTGACAGTATTGTCACGCGAAATAACAATGATTTTACTTCTGCAAATCTTCCTGTCTATACGCCAAATCAACTTTGGGATTTAATAAATTGATTAGAGCTTCTCTAGGTTTGAGGCAACTTTTGCAAACTCAGTAAAATCTAATAGGTGGTTCGTTATAATGCTGTAAACAATCTGCCAGTTAATGGCATCATAGTTATGCACGGCGATATTTCTAAATCCAATCGCTTTTTTTAGATTTGTAGCTAGATCAGCACTTATCAAACCACTTTGTTCGAGTTGATCAAACGTTTGGCCCATTGTGTTGGGCGGTGGTAGGTCCATACAAGAGATAAGATGAGCACCAATATCTACACAGAGCTGTACTGCTCGGCTTAAATTAAGTGAGATAATATCTTGTAGGTCAATATCTGAGATCAATATAGAGGGATCATTTGGGCATTTTGTCTCAATTCGCTGTAAACATCGGCGTAAGGATTCTAATTTTTGTGCAATTATTTCCCTATCCATAACGCTCTCCGTTCTGCCAATATTCGGTTACGATAAGGCATAAAATCCGCCTGATCAAACAGGTTTCTGCTTATTAGTTGGCCGTAGAGTGTGTCGCTACCAAATAAACGTCGACCATGTTTTAATATTTGGCCTAATAGAGGTACACCGGTTACTTTTAAATCAATTAAATCAATCGGCCTGCCGGTTGCTTCTGCTAAGGCAGAAATAATGTGTATTTGTTCATCTGCACTTAAGGTTTTTTTTGCTAAAACAGCAATATCCAAATCACTATCGACTCTGGCTTGGCCTTTTGCAACAGAGCCAAATAAGATTGCTAACTCTAGCTCTGTAAATTCATTTAATACTTTTCTAAGAATGTTATCAATTTCATCATATTGATCTGCAGAAGATGAAGTAGTTGAGCTCATGGTAAGGTCTTTTACATTGATAATGCGTCTAATATTATTAGTTTTGATAATAACATATTTGTTTGATTTATCTAGTTATCCCCAAAAACCACTAAACTTTAGTGTTATCGCCTTAATTAGAGATGGCGACAAATTGTGACGCAAATGCTTAAGGTTTTTAGAAGAGACGGAAGCTAAAAAAAGCCTTCATCTAAAAACCGATTAGATCTTTAGACAAAGGCTCCATTCTATTGAATTATGGGACTAGCTTTTCAACAGGGTCAGAAAAATTATACACCCCCATTTTGTTAGCTTCTGCACTAGTAGCAGTGGCTTTTAGTACATATCTTACGCCGCTTTGTAAACCGGTCAGCATACCTTTGGTTTTAGAAAACAACTGACTGTAATATTCTTTATCATCAGTTGGTGCAGGTACCGGTGCAAATAACACCAGATATTCTGTTGCCCTAGGTACCACATCAATTTCTATAATGAGCTCTCCGGGATTTTTGCCATACTGCACATGTAAGGTCGGTGCATCTAAAATGCCGATCGCCTGAGGTAATTTTGAGATACTAAATCCTGAGCTTTCTAATTTAACCAAATTAGATTCAGCCGTCATATTCACATAATTACCCAATGTATAAAGTGCATTTTCTAGCACTAAGCGTGTAGCATTTTTATTGGCGGTATCTTCTTTAGTGCCATCTTTCGATTTTATAATCGCGGCAGAATAAGCAGTTATCGCACTTTGTATGAGTGATAAGTTGGGTTGTGGAGCGGTATAGTTAAGGTTGCCAGTCATTTTATCAACGATTTTTTGTGCATCGTCTGCTAAATCACCATCTTTAACGCCACTGAAATCAATCAGCGCTTTTTGTGCTTTCATAAATCCCTCTGTAATACCTGATAGTCAGGCTTAATGCGTTGAATTCCTATCAATACTCGATGTAACAAATATCTAATTTCAAATGTTACGCGTTCGAGTATAGGCTTATTTAAATTAAATGCACGATCTGATTGATAATTTTATAAAATTTTTAAATGTTCTAGATAGTTCGGTACTAGAGGAACCTATTTTTAGGCATTGAATGACTTAAACGATAACCCTTTTGCTACAAACAAGCACCCGTTTGCTACAAAAGTCTTCCTGTTTACGCTAAAAGTATACTCTTTTGTCTTAAACCTTAAGACTTTTAGAGCATTTTAATATCTGTTTGCTATAAACAAGTATCCTTTCAGAGCAAACTAGATTAGGTTTACTCTAAACTAATATCCTTTTACGTTAAAAAGGATGTTGTTTACTCTAAAAGTCTTTCCTTTTAGAGCATTCTGGTGACAGTTTGCTGTATTTTTAATTACCTAGCGACTCTGTTTTTGCTTTGATACTTAAAGCCATATACAGTTAGAATAGGGAACCTTTTAGACATCATATTGTTTAAGGTTTAAATCTTTAAACCGAATTAATGCAACCTAAG
>CANGLL010000188.1 GCA_947454605.1 Methylococcaceae bacterium
CCACGACTCGCTTGGGCCATTACTGGTTCGGGTCATTATATAGAAGAATGTCTTAATTTCGTGCTGACACTCGATAACGTCGATTTGTATTTAAGTCAGGCTGCAGAAGAAGTGATTAAGATGTACGGCTTTAACCTTAATGAAATTCGCGAAAAAATGCCGGTTTATAGAGATAAGGCAGCATCATCACCTCCGGTAGGTCTGTTTTATTCGGGATATTACCATACCTTTGTAATGGCACCTGCCACGTCCAATACCGTCGCTAAATGTGTGTTAGGTATCGCAGATTCTTTAGTGACTAATCTATTTGCGCAAGCCGGTAAATGTCGTGTAACTAGCATTGTTTATCCGTGTGATATTGCAGCTGAGATGGAAACAACGGCGCCTAAAGGTAAAATGGTGATGGTTTATCCTCGACACATTGATCTTGAGGCGACGGATAAATTAAGCGCTATTGAATATACTGAGATAGTTAAAAGCGTGGATGAATTGATAACGTGTGTTAAGACACGCTTAGTGACGGTGGCTAAGGGATCTAACGCTTAAATGGCTGAGCATTTATTATTTTTAACCGGTAAATTAGCCGAAAAACAGCTGCGTAATATTCTGGAGAAAATGCAACCCGATTTTACGTATACGGTGCATCAACTCGGTATTAAAGTGGCGGCCTTAATGACGGCTGATATGATTGCACGCCGTTTGCAGGATATCTTTGGTGCAGATCGCATTATTGTGCCGGGGCGATGTCGAGGGGATTTAGAGGCTTTATCTAAAGACTTAGGTTTGCCCGTAGTGCGGGGTCCAGAAGAGCTTAAAGATTTGCCGCACTATTTTGGTAAAGCGGCACAAAAACCTGACTTATCCCGTTACAACGTTAAGATATTCGCAGAAATTGTCGATGCGCCTAATGTGACGGTTGATGAGGTGCTTAAACGCGCACAATATTACAAAAGCGTGGGTGCGGATGTGATTGATATCGGTTGTTTACCCAGCACCGATTTCCCACACATGGAAGACATTATCCACACCTTAAAGCAAGCAGGTTTTACGGTGAGTATTGATTCTTTAGAAGCCGATGACCTATTAAGAGGCGGTAAAGCAGGGGCTGATTACATGCTGAGCCTGCATGAAAGCACCTTATGGATTGCAGATGAGGTGGCAGCTACCCCCATTTTAATTCCCGAAAAGCATGAAGATTTAGCGTCTTTAGATAGAGCGATTGAGATCATGCAAGCTAAAAATCGTGATTTTATTGTTGACCCTATTTTAGATCCTCTGCATTTTGGGTTTACGGATTCTGTAGTGCGTTATCATACGGTTAGAAAAAAACACCCGACTATTGAAATGATGATGGGCGTAGGTAATATTACAGAGCTTACCCATGCGGATACCGCGGGCATGAATGCCTTATTATTAGGCATGTGTTCTGAACTCAATATTAATAGTATTTTGGCGACGCAAGTCAGTAAGCATGCTTGTAGAGCCGTTAAAGAAGCCGATTTAGCCCGCCGTATAATGTATGCTGCTAAACAACAAGATACTTTACCTAAACATATTGATACTGGCTTGATGGCCTTGCATGAAGTTTCGCCCTTTCCATATTCTTACGAAGAGATTAAAGACTTAGCGGGGCAGATTAAAGATCCTAATTATCGAGTACAAATCAGTTCAGAGGGTATTCATATTTTTAACCGCGATGGCTTATACAGTGCGGTTGATCCTTTTGAATTATATCCAAAATTAAAAGTAGAAACCGATGGCGGTCATGCTTTTTATTTAGGGGTTGAATTAGCCAGAGCAGAAATTGCTTGGCAATTAGGTAAGCGATTTACGCAGGATCAGTCTTTAACCTGGGGGTGCGCAACCGATCAATTAGAACAAACAGTTGATCTGCACACCTTTAAGCCAGTCGGCACTACTTTAAAAAAATCTACATGATCCAAGAACTTATTGTGACTACCCAGA
Organism: Methylococcaceae bacterium; assembly: GCA_947454605.1. Taxonomy (GTDB): domain Bacteria; phylum Pseudomonadota; class Gammaproteobacteria; order Methylococcales; family Methylomonadaceae; genus Methylobacter_C. The sequence goes on from CANGLL010000188.1 coordinate 1,966, forward strand.
CTCTGGCTGGGGAAACTCATCTGGCACCTATGGGTATTCATTTGAGCGGTGATGAGATTATCATTTTACCGTTTAAGCCTTCTACGACACTCAATAATATACTCGAGACAAAAGTGGCGGTGCTTAATTATTGTGATGATGTTCGCCTCTTTGCCGGCTGTTTAACGGGACGTCGTATTTGGCCTATGCAAACGGCTGAAGTCATTAAGGGATACGTATTGGCAAGTGCATTGTCGCATACCGAGCTTGAATTGATGTGTATTGAAGATGATGAAACGCGACCAAAGTTGTTTTGTAAAGCCGTGCACTCGGTTAATCATGCGCCTTTTAAGGGCTTTAATCGGGCACAGTACGCTGTGTTAGAAGCGGCTATTTTGATCAGTCGTTTAAAATGGCTGCCCATGGAAAAGATAGACGCTGAGATAGCTTATTTGCGTATCGGTTTAGAAAAAACAGCGGGTGATAGAGAGTTAGAAGCATGGTCTTGGTTAATGACGGTCATTGATGAGTATAAAGCGGAGCAATCATTATGACCGGTATGCTAGCCAGTGTTAATAGTCTTGCTGAAGCACGCTTGGTTTTGCAAGTCGGTGTCGATATTATCGACCTTAAGCAACCCGAGCAGGGTGCTTTGGGGGCATTATCATTAGCGGATGTGAAAGCCATAGTGGCAGACGTTAATGGACGTTGTCCCGTCAGTGCGACGATTGGCGATTTACCCATGCAAGCTGAGTTGGTTTATAACGCGGTTAAAGCCATGGCAGAAACGGGTGTGGATTATGTCAAGATCGGCTTTTTTCCCGGTGGGGATTGGCCGGGTACTTTGGATAAGTTATCTGGTTTAACTGCTCTTAATTATCGATTAATTGCGGTATTGTTTGCTGATATACAACCGGACTTTTCAATACTCACGGCTATTAAAACAGCGGGATTCACAGGGGTTATGGTCGATACCATGGATAAAAGCGGGGGGACATTAACTCAATTAATGTCTGACAACGTAATAACGGCTTTTATTAAGGAAGCGAAGGAACAGTCTTTGTTATGTGGTTTAGCGGGTTCACTCAGGTTAGCTGATGTAGACTTGTTGATGCCATATGAGCCTGATTATTTGGGGTTTAGAGGTGCTTTATGTCAAGCACACAAGCGAGTAGGTCATTTAAATATATCTGCAGTAGAAACCATTAAAAATTTAATGTCGAAAAATAATCTAACGAAAAATAGGCTTAGATAAACTCAGTATAAACCCCAAATAGGATTATTTTTATTCATAGGAGCGACTAAATTGTTTTTAGTGATACGCCTCCAAAGCTTTGGAGACACATCACTACACTCATTTTTAACCAACTTACATATTCGACCTTGTCTAAGTGCTTATCCTAATTACTGCGGAATATTAGGACCTTTAGAATGGATAAACTTAGTGACGGCAGCAATGATTAATTTACGTTTAAGCACGGCTGCATAAGCTAATAATCCTAAAATCACCCCGAATAATAATTTCTCAAAGACAGATGATTCATCTTGTTGTTCGGCTAAAGCTGCAGCCGCTTGTACTTCTGATTCTTTAACAGCGGGTGTTTGTACAGCCACTTTAGCGGGTTTAATTTCAGCATTTAAGTCAGGTAAACCTAAGCTTCTCCACGCATCATAATCTTGCCAGATAGGGTATTTACCTTTCCACATAGATTTAGCGAAGTAAGGTGCTAAGCTCATTCCGTGTGCTGATGGAATCCCTTTCTCATCAACAAAGCCTTTATAAACGACTAAGCTGATATCACCGCCTTCACCGTGACCATCGGTTGTAAATGATTTTTCAACGTGGTCATGGAACATCCAAATACCTTGACCAAAACTGTTTAAACCATCGTCAACGCCACTTAAAGACAAGTCAATACGTTGTGCGGGTACCATGCCA
>CANGLL010000189.1 GCA_947454605.1 Methylococcaceae bacterium
ATATTCTCTTTATTTTCTACACAATCTTTCGGTTTGACGGCAATTCCAGCACCAGAAATAATTATATTGGTTTCTAACTTGGGTAAAGAGGGTGATAAATTTCCTAGTGAACTTACAAAGTTTTGGGATGTATTGTCTTTAGAACAAGAATCAAAAAATTTAGAAGTAACTCCAATAATTAAGTTGATTCGCATTGATTTAACACAAGAAAAGGAATTCGTTTTTCCTAAAATGGATTCTTGGGTTGATAAGTTAGTTAAGCCAGATCCAAGAATTATTTTGAAAAAAACACATGAGTTTTTAGATCAATCTAAAATTAATAAAGACTTTTCATCGGCCGCGACAATTGATGATAATCAAAAAGAAATTATAAAAAATAGGTATCTTACTGAAATACCAAATTACTTCGAAGTGACAAACGCTGAGATTTTAAAAAATAATCAATTTAAGTCTGTAACAGAGTTATTGCCAGTATTTAAAAACAAACTTGCTCAAGATCTTTCTTCAGGGGGTGCTTTAAAATACTTAATTCTTTACAATTTAAATACTGCAGTCGCAAAAGAAATTCCTGCGCCTATCATTCCTTCACCACCCAAAGTATTGGCAAAGGAACCCCCACCTATTGAAGTTAAAAATACTGAGCCTGTTTCGTCTTCACCTTCATTAGAGACACAGCAACACCTTAAACAAGGAATTATGTTTGTAACCATGGCAAAAGCAAATGTAAAAGTGCGTAATGAAAATATTAAAAATGCATTGGCAGAATTTGATATTGCTGTTAAACAAGAAGATTCATCAGGTCGTTGCTTTGCTATGGCTTATATGAATCGTGGTATTGCTTATTTGTTAGATAAAAAAATTAATTTAGCTGAAAAAGATTTAATTAAAGCTAGTGAGTGTGATAAACAAAATCCTGTAATTTTTTATAATTTGGCTAGTTACTATTCTGCGATTAATAAACCTGATTTAGCTTTAGATCCATTAAATAAATCATTAGATTTGGGATTTAATGATTGTGATATCTTGCGTAAAGACAGTGACTTAAAAAATCTACGGAAAATGAATGAATTCCGAAGGACATTAGAGCAACACTCATTATTTTGTCTTAAATAATATTGTAAAAATATCTTTTAATAATAGGTTATGAAAATTTGATTAACATTACGACCAGATATTTAAAAACTAATCGTAACCAATTAAAATTAAATTGCATGCTGTTAATACAAACTATTCTGTTATTAACAGCATGCCAATCCAAAACACCTTCATGTTCTTCAGTTAAAGTTATTGAGTTAGTCTCAAGTAGTATTTCGGAAAATTTAATTAAAGACGGAGTTGTTAATTATAAAAGAGATGACCTTTCTAACTTAATATTGATAGACACCATACAGACTGTTTCACTAGATGAAAAACTCGACTCTTATCTGTGTAATGGAAATGTAACAATAAAATACCCTGCTGAATTAGCAAATAATCTTTATAAATCTTACTCAACTGATGCTGGTCGAGAAAATATCTTAGAAAGATTAAAAATAAAATATGGTGAGATACCCGGTTATTTTATTCATTTACAAATGATTGCTATACTTTCTATTTCTTCAATAGGTGACCTTGTTGATGGAATTCTATTGCCAAATGAAGGAACTGAGATACCTAATTCATTGTTCAAAACTCTAAAAAATCTCATAGATAAACAAATGCCTTTATCATTTGAAGTCTATTCAATACAAAATACTAAAGATATTGATTTTCAGGTAAAATGGAAGTTTGCGGATGAGGCTAATACGGCATTAATTGTGCTTTTAATGAATATTTCTAGAATATATGAGTCCGAGTAACAATACGATATTAAATTAAAAAATTGATTATTAGTAAAATGAATTCTTATTCAAATAATCTTATGAAAACAGCACTTGAACTATTTGGTTTATCAGTTATTTTATTTGCATTGACATTTAGTATTGTTAATGCCTCACCAGTACCGCAACCTTTGGTTAAAAATAGTTCTTGCCCTAGTGGTTATTTCACTAGCGGTGTTTATTGTGTTCCAAGCAACAATGCAAAATTCGCTATAGTAAAAAATGGTTTTTGTCCATCTGGATATTATAGTAGTAGTTCATATTGCGTTGCATCATCAAATAATAGTAGGTTAGCTATTCCTCGAATCAACTCTTGCCCTTCTGGGTATTATTCGAGTGGTAATTACTGCATTACAAGTAAGTAAGAGCAGTTATTTTTATATTTAAGCTCTTTTTTGGTTGATTTGCTTACACCCTTAAATTTGGTCAATATATTAACGACTAATCAATTAAATAATGTTGAGTGTTTGATTAACCTATTTTTGATTTTTATCTAGTGCGTATATTTTTTATAAATCTCTTTTCAATTAATTAATCTAGTTTTCTTACCTCTAAATCTAATATATCTTTGTTGTTATATTTAGATATTATTTTGAAAGATACGTGTTGCAAATCTAAATTAATTTCATATTAATCATATACCATATGATGTATGGTAAATCATATGGTATATGATCAGTTGTTTCCTTGCTCTATAATATCAATACTATCAAGATAAAATTTCTGCTTTATAAAAAAGAGATCAATTTTAACTAAGAGGGAATGAACAATTATGAGTGTTGTTGCAATTGTGGGTAGTCGTGATTTTAACGATTATGAATTGTTGAAAGCCGAAATGAATAAAGTTGAGATTATAAGGATTGTAACGGGTGGTGCAAAAGGGGCTGATCTATTGGCCGAGAAATATGCGCGGGACTATAACATTCCAGTCGAAGTTTTTAAACCGGATTGGAAGCTTGGGCGCCATGCGGGCATTTTGCGTAATAGACTCATCGTTGAAAACTCCGAGGCCGTTATTGCTTTTTGGAATGGGCAATCAAAAGGCACGCTTTCTACTATTAATCATGCAAAGAAACTGGGTAAGCCCGTCACTATCGTGACCTATGAAACATGATGGTATAATGTTTTAATTTCAATAAAGATAAATAACAATTATTAGCCTTATTGCAATTGTGTAAAGTCGAGACGCCCATATTTTTTCTTTTAAAACCTGATATTGCAACTCTGACCGATGTTGAGGTGAAAACGTTAAATAAAAGTTGTTCAATGATAAAAGAGGAGTCTGAGTTTACTAAGACTAGGAATGTAGAGGGATTTACCCTACGTGAATTTTAATTTTAAAGATCAAATGTAGGCAATATATGGCGAGTGAGCAGGAAATATTAAACTCTCTTAGAATAATTCAAGAGCAGGTTAATCAAATTAACAAACGGTGTGAAAGAATAGAAAATAACAACAGATTAATGAGTCCAGAGCATATTGCTCAAGGTTTAGCTTTTAAACACATTAAGGACGAATTAGGCGAGATAAAAAGAAACATCCAAGTCTTAACAAAAAGTTAGTTATTAAGTTAAATATCTTTGGCATAAATTGTCGCATCTCTTGTTCAAACTAAAGCTACCAAAATACAAAAAGCATTCAATGTTGTCGTAGCCAGAACCGTGATGGAATTAAACTGTACATCGTGTTTGGCCATTTAAGATATCAGTCCTGATAAACAGCAGATCGTATGTTCTAGAAGTTTTAGTAGACGTTTAACCGAAGAAGCCGAGTTATCAAAAGCACTCTCAGAATTTTGTAGTCGTGCCGCAGAAAAACTCAGACATCAAAAGTCGGTGGCAGGGTGTGTGACCTTATTCATTAGAACCAGTCCCTTTAATGAACAAGAACCCCAATATCAACGTTCTGCCAGTATAAAACTCAGTGTTGCAACACAAGATACTCGCACTCTTATTACTACAGCTAATCGTATACTCAGTGAGATA
>CANGLL010000190.1 GCA_947454605.1 Methylococcaceae bacterium
GCTACTTGGTGGGTCGCTTTAGAATCGATGGGCCGAGATAATTTTAGTTGGTATTGCTTCTTTGATAGGCATCAAGCTATTTATCAAGAAAATAACGAGTGGGAACCGCCCTTTAAAGCCCAGCCATTTTTATTAGATATTAACTTAAGAAACACTAAACCCATTGGTGAACAAGCAGCTAAGTGGGGTAATGTCGATATTCCGACTGCTTTTAGAGTTGAAGCCGGTTTGCTACCCGAGGTTCAATACAGCTTAAACTTTATCTTAATGGGTGAACAGTTAGCAATTGCTGAAAAGATTAATTCAGCGTGAACGCATTACGCCAGATCGTATCGTAGTGTTATCACCGTATCGGCATACGAACCAAAAATCTACTTGGTCCTCTGGTTTAACGGAAGTATCTATCTCAACTGAAATGCAAAACCCTATAGCTAATTGTGTAAGAGTCGGCGCTATTCAAGGCTTTAAAGGCCTAGAAGCTGATGTAGTGATTTTAGTAGGCTTAGATAATCAGGCTATCTCTCACCCTGAATGGCTTTATGTGGGCGCTAGTCGGGCAAAAGTAGCACTGTATGCTTTATTTTTAGAGAGCACTTTAACGCGTTAAAAATTCTATTTATTACCCACTGTTAATTTTTATATGACCTTCATTAAATATTTCTTTTTAAGTCTTATAGTAGATATCAACGACATCTTTACCACGACAGGAACTGAATCTACTACCGCAATGTTGATATTAGCCGCTAAATTAGGCTTTTTAATCGGCCTTATTTACCTTGCTCGTCGCTGTTACAAATGGATATTTGCTGAGGAAAATTAATCTTTAGTTTGCACGGTCAGCGGGTGCGACAATTTGTCACATTTTTATTTGCAAGAGAGGTTGATATGATGTACACAACTTTTAAAGGTCTTACAGACTCTTGCTGAAAGTTGCGCAATATCACTCCTAAATATTTCTTATGGCGACTTACTCATACTAAGTTGCCATTTTTTTTGTCTGATTGTTTTACGCTCTAATACGTAACCCCCAACCCTTTTAATCCGCAATAACCCATAGGTTCTTTAGCTAAATATTGTTGATGATATTCTTCTGCATAATAAAACACATCCAAAGGCTTAATTTCAGTGGTTATTTTATGGCATCCCGCTAGATCTAATTGAGCTTGATAATGTTGCTTCGACGCCATTGCGGCCTCATACTGATTTTCATTAAACGTATAAATACCTGACCGGTACTGCGTCCCCACATCATTACCTTGACTCATGCCTTGAGTAGGATTGTGAGCGGTCCAAAATACCACTAGCAAATCGGCATAAGAAATAATACTCGGATCATAGATGACTCTTACCACCTCGTTATGCGCTGTTAAACCTGTACATACCTCTTCATACGTAGGATTGGGCGTAATACCGGCACTGTAACCCACGGCAGTACTCACGACACCTGGTTGTTGCCAAAACTTTCTTTCGACACCCCAAAAACACCCCATGCCAAAACAGGCTTGTTCTAAATGAGAGTCAAAAGGTGGCTTAATAGGCGCTCCGGTTACGAAATGTTGATTAGCAACAGTCATTTCTGTGTTTCTTCCGGGAAGGACTTGTGAAAGTTCAGGCAAAATTGACTTTTTTAATGGTAAAATCATACGCAGTAACAATTTTATTTATACAAATCCCGTCCACAAAAGAGAGATTCATGATTGAAGTAGATGTCTTACGCCGTTTTTTATTTGAAGATTTAGGCATAAGAGGTGTTTGGGTAAATATAACAGCTAGTTGGCAAACCGCAAAAAATCATCAACAAGGCCCAGAGAACGCACAGCTCCTGTTAGGGCAAGGTTTAGCCGCTGTAGCCTTATTATCGTCTACTATTAAATTCAATGGCTCCATGATTTTGCAAATCCAAGGCGAAGGTGATTTTAAAGCCTTGGTTGCTCAATCCACGCATGACCGTAATATCAGGGGTCTTATTAGAAGCGACATCCACGTTCAAGACGGTACTTTAAGTGAAATGTTTGGCAATAATGGCAGATTGGTATTAACCATTGAACCCGAAGATGCTAACCCTTATCAAGGTATTGTCGCTTTAGACGGAGATAATTTAGGGGATGCCATAGAAAATTATTTTGAAAAATCAGAACAACTTAACACTCGCGTTTGGTTATATGCAAATGATCAGAGTGCAATGGGCTTATTAATACAAGAGCTTCCTTCAAAAGACTTAGACTCAAAGGAATGGGAACGCGTACAACTATTAGCCAATACTCTCACAGAAAAAGAAGCCTTAACCTGGGGATCAGAAGAATTGTTATATAAACTCTTCAGTGAGGATGTGGTTCGGTTATACGAGCCAGAATCAGTTCAATTTAAATGTTCTTGTGGTCGCCCCCGTATTGAGAGAACCCTACACGCTTTAGGTGAGGAAGAACTCAATAGCATTTTAGCTGAACAAGGTAAAATAGAAGTGAACTGTGAGTTCTGTGGCGCGCATTACAAATTTGACCCCATAGACATAGCTAATGCTTTAAATGAAGATCATGTTTCTTCATCTCCTGACACACTCCATTAATTTTTCGCTCTAAATGGTATTAATGAGTAGCAAATCATTTAATTATAGACAGCCTCTCTTATGAAGTTAGAGAAAATCAAACTTTCGGGGTTTAAATCGTTTGTTGACCCTACTGTTATTCCTATTAATGGTAATTTAACGGCTATAGTTGGGCCTAACGGTTGCGGCAAGTCTAATATCATTGACGCGGTGAGATGGGTCATGGGTGAAAGTTCCGCTAAGCATCTACGTGGCGGAAGTATGACTGATGTTATCTTCAACGGCTCTTCTGGGCGTAAACCCGTTAGTACGGCTTCCGTTGAGCTTATTTTCGATAATACGGATAATAAATTGGGTGGCGAGTATGCTCAATACGATTCTATATCCCTAAAAAGACAAGTGAGTCGAGACGGCCAGTCTTTATTCATGCTGAATGGTTCGCGTTGCCGCAGAAAAGATATTACAGATTTGTTTTTAGGGACCGGCTTAGGCTCAAGAAGTTATGCCATTATTGAGCAAGGCACCATCTCGCGTATGGTCGAAGCTAAACCAGACGAATTAAGAGTGCATATTGAAGAAGCGGCAGGCATCTCTAAATACAAAGAACGTCGAAGTGAGACAGAGACTCGCATGAAGCATACGCGTGAGAACTTAGAGCGCTTAGAAGACTTAAAAGATGAAGTTGAGAAACAACTCAAGCACCTGCAAAAACAATCTGAAAAAGCAGAGAAATACACAGAACTAAAGCAACAAGAGAAACATTATAAGCTTGAGTTATTAGCCATGCGTTGGAATAGCTACTTCCAAACAGGTCAACAATTAGATCTTAAGCTCAAAGATGCGGCAACTGAACATAACCGGTTATTTGTTGAATCAAGAGAAGCCGAAAAATCAATAGAAGAAAAAAGAGCCGGCTACAAAGATCAGCAAAGCCAATTTAATAAAGCCCAAGAAGCTTATTACAGTATTGTTGCTTCTGTGAGTAGCTTAGAACAAGCCATCAAACATCACGAAGTGAATCATGCTGAAACGCTCAATGATATTGAACGCACTAAACAACAAGCTCAACAGTATCTAACACAACTTGAATCAGACTTAGTAGCTTTAGATGAGATAAAAGAAACACTTATTGAGACTGAAGAAAATCTAGAAGTAACCGAAGAAAAACTAGAGCATTTATTAGAAATACAGCAAGAGAACCATCAACAAAAGGCTGCTTGGCAATTGGAATGGGAATCTTATCGATCACATTCTTCAAGCAATAAAGAACTTGCTGAAGTGAATAAAGTCAAAATCA
>CANGLL010000191.1 GCA_947454605.1 Methylococcaceae bacterium
ATTCTTATTTGTTAACGATCTCGCAATCTATGAGAAAGATGGTAAAACAGGCGTTATTACATCCGACGGACACTTTAGTGCCCCAGAGTTTGACGAAGTGGAATGGTGGGATGACGGCGCAGTTAAAGTAAAGTTAAACAGTGAATGGGGTTACATTGATGAAAATGATCAATTCACCACCCATGAAGACGAAGCTTATTATAGTTGCAATAGCTGTCCTGACTAATTACTCAGCTTAGTTAAAAAATAAAAACATACTCGACTGACTTGTCGTTTCAATATGGATAATAGCCTTTACACACCTCTATCAAAGTAGAAGTGACCTTATCAAAAAAATTTAGGCTTATTATGACCACCAACACCATCAAAAAAACAGTCACTAAATTAGCAATAACATTACTCGCTATTACAGCCACTGCCTGTTCAGCCAAATCTGAATGGGTAAAAGTTATAGAGACCGAAACTAGTGTGCACTATTATCTAGACAAATCTGATAATGAGCCACATGACGACATACTTTATACAAGCATGATTTCGATTTATCGATACCCTACTCCGTTAATCACAAAAAATAAAAAAGAGATCAGTTATAAATCTAAAAATGAAACCATTATGATTGACTGTAAGAAAAAATTAATAGCAGCGCCGGATAAAGAATATTACGCAGACACGCAAGCCCGAAAAGGTACAGAGATATATTTTTACGTTACGCCCCCTGATCAACTTGAATGGTTACTCATTGAGAATGATCCCGTTTTTGATGCGCTCTATAAAAAAGTAAACAATGCGTGTAAGGCTTATTAATCAACTATACTAAAATAATCACATTAATAATTCTTAAGGATATACAGAGGGTATATGGCATCTTATACAGCACAAATAATAGCGGAAAATGTTGGTGGATATGAAAACGAGGACATTATCCCCATCGATACTTTATGCATGGGTTCTTAAAAAAGGCCCTAAGAAAATAACATGGATACCAACAGTTGATAACACGTTAGAAGATGCCTTATTAATGCTCGCAATACACGCCATTAAGAAACCTGAAATTATTGCGCTTGCCGATCAATATTTTAATAACCCAAAACCTACTTGGGCAGAGTTCTATCAAGATATTACACAAGAGCATCTACAAGTACTTTATGAGAACAATCGATCCACACAATGGTGTTGTAAACTTATTATTACCGTCTTTGATGAATCACAAATCCGATCACTTACAAAAATGCATTACACCGTCGAAGACTATTTAAAACAGGAACGTAGCGCGTCTTATAAAAGCGAATATCGCGATGGTCAAATTTATGCAATGACCGGCGCAAGTCGAAAACATAATTTAGTTTCTGGAAATATTTATCGGGAACTCAGTCTGCAACTAAAAAAACGTCCTTGCGAAGCTTATATTAATGATATGCGTGTTAAAGCCGTCGAAGCATCGAGTTACCATTATCCAGATGTCGCAGTTGTATGCGGCACACCTCAATTTGAGGATACGCAAGTAGATACTTTGCTCAATCCTACATTGCTAATTGAAGTCCTGTCGCCGTCTACAGAAGCTTATGACCGAGGCAGTAAATTCGCTCATTATCGTAAAATTAATTCATTACAAGAGTATCTATTAGTCTCGCAAGAACAGCCAAGCATTGAGCGCTATGTCAGGCGAGGCGACGTTTGGATATTATCGGAAGTCACGGGAATTGAAGCCTCGATGACTTTAGAAAGCATCGATTGCATAGTTAGTTTGCGTGAGATTTATGACAAGGTAATGAATGATATCGATGATAACTAATACTTATCTATGCGTTAAAGTCGCACGCGCATAAGTATTGGGTTGCGCTTGCACACACCCGACAAAATAAGCCCATTGAATTACTATTTTCTAAAAATATAGAGTAAGCCAAAAACCACAACGATAGCTTGCCCAACGATGCCTTGGCTCCATAAGGCGATTCCACATAATCCTAAGAATAGGATCACCGCGAATTCAAATAGAAATGCTAAAAAATAAAAGGCACCAATTAAAATCAGTAGCCCGAATAAAAAACCTATCATCTACGCTTTAACTCCCTCTGACTGATGCCACATTTATTTATGAAAATCGCCTTGAAAACAATGCCGAAGCTCATGTCCTAAAATGTCATTATTGGTGTTTTTATCAGTAATAATGTGGCAGTTATATTGCTGAAATAAATTTTTTTTCCAATAAGAACACGCATCAACTTTATACGGATAGGGTTTACCTGTTGCTTTAACATGAATCTCAGTACATTTTTTTTCTGCATTATCGACAGGTTCCCAAGTGACTTGAGTCGTGTCTGTAAAATTAGCTTTTGTCGAATACTTTTCGTAAGCAGATTTTTCTAAGCGCGCTACTGCAGTGCTTGAAGCAAATAGTGATAAAAGTATAAATATAATTTTCATAGTGATACCTGATTAAAGTAATGAAAGTTTTACGCTACTTTAACGATCGATAACGACAGATTGAGTCGATTGAAATTTTTTTTTGTGGCTTTGTAAGGAGCACTAATGCTATTAATTTTTATAAACGTCTTAGTTTGTCGTTTACTTATGGATAATCGTTAGCTTTAAATAAACGAGGATTATTTATGTGGATACCGAATTTTGAAGAGCTGGAGTACAAGCAGATAGAACAAGAACAAGCTGCTGACAGGGATCGCCTTAGCTGGGGATGGAGGGCAGCTGGAACTTCTAGGCACCCCAACAAGTATTTTTATAAATATTATACTAGGGTGTTTTGGAAAGGCAGTCCCTGCGATGGCCATGAATTTTTAAATAACCCCGATACTATATTAACTATTAAGAAAGCTTTTGAACTTACAAGAAAATTAGAAAGTGAAGGCTTAATTCATTATACATATAGTTGGTGTCGCCCTCGTCTAGATCCTAATAACCCATTTGATCCTAACGCAGAAAGGTGGGAATGTATTGATTGGGCCCCAGCCTATGATGATGATACAGACGAACCTGTTGAGCAGGAGTTTGGAGGGCATAAATAAGGCTTACGATCAGTTAGGCTAAATTGTAATAATTGTTTTACTTTTACAATCGAAGAAATAAATCTTTATTAACGTCATGTTTTGTCGTTTACATATGGATAATAGTTCGGGTGGTTATTGATCTATTCTTTTGACGACTTAATATTTTTTTACGAAACTTTAAAAAGGCGGTTAACTATGAACACTATTGGAATGATTGAAGTATATAAATATAATGGAATGTGGGTATTAGATGACGAAGCAACAGGTCTATTTAGAGAACCGTTTGTTTCTGGTGCTGATATCATTATTGATAATATGGTTAAAGAGATACCCAATGCAGAAAAAGGTTTTATTTGTATCTATTCAAAAAACCCTTTTCCAACTTATCAATATGAATTAAAACTAATAACACGTGGAAATGAAACCACGGGTAATTGGTATACCTGTAAAGAGTTGGGTATTGATGGCTGGTTATGCGGTGCTTTATATAAATATTTTGCGGTAGAACCCGATAATATTTATTTACAAGTAAAAGAAAAAACACACAGCGATACAGTTAATTAATCATAACTTAGAGATATTGAATAAATTGTCTCTTTAAACTATCTAGTCATGCAACGTTGTAATAATTATTTTCATTAGACGATGTTGCATGCTTAAAGCTAGGGTGACGTGTGTCACCCCAGTCTTGTTTAAGTGTTAATTTAGAAATATGTACGGGCGCATCTTCTGCCCAAAACCAACAGACACTACGATTGCTTCGTTACTTTGTGTATTCATAATAACTAACAATCGTTAATTATGATTTAGAATACAATGGTGTATGAAAACCATA
>CANGLL010000192.1 GCA_947454605.1 Methylococcaceae bacterium
AGACAACGTATAGACTCTATAAGACGCTCTTCGATATACATACGACGACAATGAATACACATAGGCCATCTTATAATTTTATAAGCTAACGTATCTTTATTCATCAGCAACGGATGTAGTACATAAAACGTCTTATATGCCCCATGAAAGCTTGTTGAATACCCATAGGGCAATAGAGTTGTACTCCTCGACGTCGATCAAGTATCCAAAGATGTCCTATGACTATTCAACAAGCACGTATAGGGGCTACCTGACGTCAAATAATATTATAAGACGTCGAGTAACCTTTAAAGGTTGTCCTATAGCGCTGTTTGACGCCGGGTAATACCTAAACATGAACGAGTAATGTATCTAGGACGTCCTTGAGTACTTACTCGACGTCATATAGGGTCGATAAGACGTCTTATTTTTGAGATTTTCTTGTGTTTTATAAGCGTTTATTGCCAATGTATATCTATTAAATAGATTGAAAATAAGTAAAAAAATAAATAAATGAGATAAATGTATCTATTTTATTTTTAAAGGCTTATGGTGGGTGTGCTCCATCATTTAAATTAACCAAGGACGCACAATGAAAATTTTTAAAGTATTGTTAGATTTTGTTCTATTTGCTGTGACCGACAAAATTACGTTTTTTAGAAGTGTAATTTCCCAATTAACCGCTAACCCTGTCTACCCAAGTCCAGAACCTACTTTAGCCGAGCTAAAAGCCGCTGTTGATAATTTTGAATTAGCCATTCTCGCTGCTAAAGAGGGCGGTCCAACAGCCAAGTCCGCTATGCGGGATGCTGAAAAAGCTACCACCTCATTATTTAGAAACGAGGCTTATTACGTTGATAAAGAGGCTAATGGTGATGAAACTAAAATTTTAAGTAGTGGCTTTCATCCTACGAAACAACCTGCACTGCATGATAAACTCCCCTTAACAGTGACAGATGGCAGAAATTCGGGTGCTGTTAATTTAGATGCTAAAAAGCATGAAAAAGGGGGCGCTTATATATGGCAAAAATCTACTAAAGAGCAACCACTGCTTGATTCGGATTGGGAAGCTATAACAACCACCACTCAAGCAAGTTGTTATGTGGAGGGCTTAACCCCCGCTACTTACGAGTATTTTAGATATTCTGTGGTCACGCCTTCTGGCATTACTGATTATTGCGCCCCCGTTAAAAAGTTAATCGCTTAACCCCCCCGAACCTCGCGTTCACCTCAATATTTAATCTGGCTGTCACTGTTTAGTAAAGTGATTGTCAGGTTATTTTTCTACTTCAATGTTAAGGGTTTCTCTTGTGTAAATAGCGCAAAAAAAAGGGTAACCTAATGGTTTACCCTTTTTGTTTTCTTACTGCTGGTTTATTTTTTATTTGCCGGCAGCGTATATTTGATCAAACACACCGTCATCAGCAAAGAACTTAGCTTGCGCCGTGTTCCAGCCACCAAACTGATCAATCTTAAACAATTCTAACGATTTAAATTGTTTTGCATATTTAGCAGCAATTTCTGGATCCGTTGGGCGGTAGAAGTTTTTACCAATAATTTCTTGGCCTTCTTTACTGTATAAGTGGTTTAAGTACTCTGTTGCAACGTCAGTAGTTCCATGTTTACGTGCTACGTCTTCAACCACAGCCACTGGGGGTTCAGTTAAGATGCTTGAAGAAGGGGTGATGAGTTCAAACTTATCAGCGCCAAATTCTTTAAGCACCATATACGCTTCGTTTTCCCAAGTGATTAATACATCACCAATTTCTCTTTCTACAAAGCTAGTGGTCGCGCCACGCGCACCGGTATCAAGTACTGCTGCATTTTTATAAAGTTGCGTTATAAAAGTTTTTGCCGCCGCTTCTTCATTGTTATTGTGCTTAAGCGCATAGCCCCAAGCCGCTAAAAAGTTCCAACGTGCGCCACCTGATGTTTTAGGGTTAGGTGTCACAATACTTACGTCAGTTTTAACGATATCATTCCAGTCTTTAATCGCTTTAGGGTTACCTTTACGGACTAAGAATACGATGGTTGAGGTATAAGGTGCACTATTATTAGGTAATAATGATTGCCAGTTTTCTGGAATCAATTTACGTTTTTGATACAGTTGATCTACGTCATACGCTAACGCTAAAGTCACTACGTCTGCTTCTAAACCTTCTAATACAGAGCGTGCTTGTTTACCCGAACCACCATGTGATTGATTAATACTTAGGGTATCACCGGTTTTTTCTTTCCAGTATTTAGCAAACATAGGGTTGTATTCTTGGTAAAGTTCTCTTGTTGGATCATAAGAGACGTTAAGAAGGTTTACTTCTGCTGCTTGGCTATTATTGTTAGCTAGTATGCACAGTGTTGCTGCAAATACAATCTTAATAAGATTATTTTTCATCATTAAAACTCTCTATGGTTAGTTTATTAGAAGGTTAATTGGAAACGGGTTGAAAGAATTTGTTCTGTAGGGCGGTTAGTTACATGATATTTAGTATTTACGCCTTTACCTGTTGAAGTTCCTGCGCCACCTGTAAATGATACATCTTCGTAATCGAGTCGAATGAGAGCATTTTTATTTAAGAACCAGTTTGCACCTATCGTAAATGCTGACGCATGATTTGCTGATTTAGTGGGATCCAGAAGCTTAAAGGTGTCATTATCTATTGTTAGCTCACTCCAACGACCAGCTAGTTGGAGAGCGCCCCAACTGCCTTTAAATGGATCAAAGTTTCTCATTGGCTTAACCCCGCTAAATGTATTGTCTTCTCCGGTAATAACGTATGACGCTTGTATTTGATAAGCTGTATTAGTTTGAGATAAGTTATTATAGTGGCCCTTAACCGAACTTCCATTTAATGTCTGTGTTGATTCTACATATTCACCCATTAAACCATAGGGTCCTGTATACCAGTAAGCTTGTGGGTAAAGTCGGTATGATGTTCCATTAGAGGTTACCGTGCTACCACTGGCATTTGCGTTAACTTTAGTGTAATCAACTATTGTCGATTGACCTATTAGGCTTTTTTGATTATTAATTGCCTGATGATTTGGGTTTGAATATGAACCAGCGAGGCCTAAACCAAAACCTTCTAACCAAGAATAGCCAGAATGTTGAAATGGTTGTGCAAAGATACGGCCATCAAATTCTTTATCGTTAGCATAAGCCGTCGAAGTGTTGTTATTAGTAGGTAGACCGCTACCCGCAGCGTTGCCAGAGTCACCTGTGCCTTCTGTAATACCCACTTGGTATGTGAAAGCATTTTTAGAATCAATAGGTCCTGGGTTTCTTTCGGCTTTATAGCCTGGCATACCGAATCCACCATGGACTTGGATGCCTGCGTCACGGTTAGGCGCTAAATTGGTAGGAAAGCCTCGCTCTAAAAATGCAGTATCAGCATCACCTTGTAAACGTTCAAGACCGATTGAAGGTTTGAACTTACCGACTAATAGACTGGCGGACTTGAAATAGTTGTAATCTAAATAGGCATCGGGTAGTAAATTAGCGGTACTGTTGGTTTGTGCAAAATCTGCCATGATTTTAAAATACAGGTCGTTATAAACATAACCGTCTAATATCATACGAGCTTGTCTCAGGGAGACAGAGTCTGGACCTGCAGGGTTAGTGGTTGCTGGTACGCCAGGCCATGCATTATCTAGAAATGCTTTGTAGTCAGTTTGTAATGCACCACCCACGCGTAATTGGTGTTTTTTATCAATAGATGTCACTTTAAAGCCATCGGCACCGGCTTCAAAATTAGGTATTTTGCTTAGTGCACCTGTCGTGACCTCATCTTGTACTTCTAATTTGCGTTGTAGCGTATTTACCTTTTTAGTAAGCTTTTCTATTTCGGG
>CANGLL010000193.1 GCA_947454605.1 Methylococcaceae bacterium
CTGCGATTCTTTTAAATTATGCTGAAACTTGTTACCAGCAAAGTGATGGATTATTCGATATTAGTTCGGGTGTTCTGCGCGGAGCGTGGCGTTTTCATACAAAGCAATTGCCTACACAAGAGGACATTGACCCTTTATTAGAAAAGGTGGGTTGGCGAAAATTAGAATGGACAGGATCTGAACTAAACTTCCCTAACATTGGAATGGAGCTAGATCTTGGGGGTATTGTAAAAGAGTATGCCGTAGATAGAGCGGCTAGTTTTTGTCTTGATACTGGTGTAAAGAATGGTCTAATCAATTTAGGGGGAGATATTAGATTAATTGGGCCTAGAGGGAATGGGGAGTCTTGGACAGTAGGTATTGCGCATCCTCGAATTAATAATTCGGTATTAATGAATCTCAGCATTAGTCGTGGTGCAGTTGCCAATAGTGGTGATTATGAGCGCTGTATCGTCATTGATGGTGTACGTTACGCACATATTCTTAATCCAAAAACCGGATGGCCTGTTAAATATTTAGCTGCAGTGAGTGTTATCAGTGATTTTTGTGTCGTAGCCGGAAGTGCCTCAACCATCGCCATGCTTAAAGAAGAACAAGGGCCTGAATGGCTAAAGCAATTAGGCTTACCGCACCTATGGGTAGATGTTAATGGTCAACGGGGAGGGGATTTGTAAATTACTGTGTTAAATGCCGTATCAAATAGTGTCATTTCACGCGTTTTTTTTCAAAGCATAATCTACGCGGTTTTTGGTAAACATATGTTTGATCTATTGATAATTTTTATATTTTAAACATCAATAATAAAATTTCCAATTTTTTCAATACTTAATGCTAATACGTGCGGTAATTGTCATTATTAAACTCATAAAAATAGTTTTATTTGCCAGAGTTGGCATAGGTTATGCTAATGCATTATTGTCAGTATGTTTATCACATGCAAAATAATGACATATTTTTAACAAATATCTTCGTGTCCAGAGGAGGACTCAATATGATAAAAAATAAATTAACTAGCTTGGCTTTTTTGTCCGTAGCAACCTTGTTTGTAACTGATCAAGCAACAGCTCATACAGGTGTTAGAGATGCGGTTGAGCAAGGGAAAGCGAGTTACAACGCTTTTACAATTAGCCATGGTTGCGGTGACAATACTCAAGCGGGAACAGCTGGTGCAGATCAATATCCCGTAATTGGGCAAGCAGCATTGTTTCCTTATGGTGACACAGCTATTTGGAGAGAAGATGCAGGAAGACCGGTAGGTCCTGGTTTAAATAATCCGGCTTTAGTGCCGGGAGTAAATGGTTTTGCAATACCAGTTTCTGGTGATTTTAATTTATCTGTGGACTCAGTAGCTGGAGCAGCATCACCATTTTCATCAGTTCGTGAAATTGTTGATACTTTAGGTGTTACCCGTGCATTAGTCATGTCAAATGGGGGGCTTGAACCTAAATTGAGAGCAACCCCACCTTTTTATGTAAAAGCACCTGTGATCGCAGATAATTGTGTTAGTTCTATTAAGGTAAGAGTAGCTGTTATTAATTATTGCGATATCGGCAAAAATGCGTCTAACGATGATGCTCGTGGTGCATATACACAGCCTAAAGATATGTTTGAGCGTCCAATACCCATAACTTATGCCACTGCTTTAAACGGCGGATTCCAAGCAAATGTTTATCCAAACACTCCAGTGTATAAAGCAATGCCTCATGGTAACGGTAAAGACAACCGAGCTGATTGGTGGTTTTATGGTACTAACAGTACTAAATACGTGGATCCGGATATGTTGGATGATGTTACAAACGCTCAATATTGGACTACTATGACCATTAATAATACAAAAGCCAATACGGATCTATGCAGTGGCAGTTTACATGCTTTAACTGTAGAGCCTAGTGGTGCCGATATAGATACCTATTTATCAGGCCCTAACACCTGGCCGTTCACCAAAGGTGATTCAAACTTATAAGCTATTATTAAGTTAGAATTATTGTTTTTTTGGGCGCTTTGTGCAATGCAGAGCGCCTTAATCTTCTAACTGTGTCATATAAAGCATTTGGTGTGGCAAATAACACATTTTTTGCGGCCTAAGTCCTTTGAGATTGGGTTTTTTTAAAAATATGATTTAGTTATTGTGTCATTTCACCCCCCCATTTTTTTATTTAAATATATTTTATTATTTAATATAATTGATTTTATTATGTTATTTATGATTCCTGTTCGCTTTAATCGATTATATTCGAAATAGATTAAATTTTTGGCATGAGTCATGCTTGAAATAATAGGGTTATATATGTTGCATTTAAAATTCAATTTTGAATGAGCGAATGTAAAACGAGATTTTTCAGCAATAAGACTGAAAATATATTTATTAATAATAAGTTAAAGTAGTTTATTGAGTATTTTAACTATAAAAATATTTGTTATTAGTGCTAGCAATTTGGAGATAGACATGAAAATTTCACACACACTCATATCAGCAACTTTTTTAGTTGCATTGGGATACTCAGATATGGCATCAGCCCATAATCAATCAGGTACTTTAGGTTCAGCAGCATCAGGTGCTGTAGCAACGGATATATATTCTGTAGATTGTTCTGATGACGGAAGCGGTGCTCCCGCTAAACTTTTCGCACAAGTAAAAGATGCTGCCCCTGTTTTAGCTCCAACGGTTAGTATTCAACTTACAAAAACTTTAGGTGTGAAAACTGAATCTACGGCTATAGATACTGACTCAAAAGACGGTGATGCGCTATATAGCACTGGCGTTACCTTAACGCCTACCGTAGCAGTTGGTGGTGGTCTAGGAAGTTATAAATTGATTGTAACTAAGTCTCAAAGTGCACCGATAGTTAAAGGAATTGAAATTTATGATGCTCAGTTTCATTGTCAAACTGCCACAGGCGCGCATACTGGAACCAATTGGGTTATGAAACAAAATCAATAAATTTTTGTATCTCATTAATTTAATTTGAAGCATTTTCTCGCTATTGGATTAAGTGCTTCTCGTTAACTGAACCTAACTTATGAATATACGAATATCAAGTGAATTAAATGTCTTTTTTAGATATGTGGTTTTCATTCTGATCATAAGTGGAGTGAAAGTTTGCTTTGGGCAACAGGTTGAATCAGTTAAAGCTGATAATAGCTTAATAATGGGATCTGAAAAAGGCGCTGAGTTTCAATTAAATGTCAGAGATTTACCGTTATCAAGTGTGTTGGAAAATATTTCTTCTAAAACTAAAGTACCCATCCATTATTCGGTACTTCCGAAAGGATTGGTGACTGCAACATGTGTTGGTTCGTCTTTAAAAAAAGTAATCGAATGTTTACTCGATCGTAAAGCGGATCTAATCGTTAGCTATTTAAATGGAGCGGACGAAAATGCAAGTAATGGACAATTATCTGAAGCTTGGGTATTAGGTTCTAGTTTAGGTGACTCAGCTGTTCAGACTGATTGTCCTGCGATGAATGGAAAAAGTATGAGTTTACTAAACTTTGAGCAGAATCAAGCTAGTTTAGAGTTTGATCAAACTGATGCTCTTATTACATCGGCACAATCAAAAGATTCTGCTACAAGAGCTGAGGCTATTAGTGCATTATTAGCAGAGGGTCGACCTGGTGATCCAGTTGTGAAAGCCACATTAGAACAGGCCTTGAATGATGAAAATGAAAATGTCAGAGCTCAGGCTATTTCAACTTTAGCACATCGTGAGGGTCATGCTGCTACGCAAGCAATCCAAGAAGCGATGCATGATAAATCAGTCGATGTCCGGACTATGGCGGTGGATAGCATTATTGATGATACAGC
>CANGLL010000194.1 GCA_947454605.1 Methylococcaceae bacterium
CCACAATAAGCGGGTTTTAGAGTTCCTTACGCCTTGGCGTAACGCTGCGTTTATTTTTATTTTATTTCAGCATAAGCTGATCGCATTTATCCTCCTCATATATCGTTTAATAATGTCTTGAATTCTGAATATCAAGTTGGTTATTAACGCGTGGTAAATTCTATATCAATAAAATGACTTTGTCCATGATAATGCTTAACCATTTTAGTTGGGATTTTGAGAAGATATTCTATGTAATAATTTAAGCCAAAATACATTACAAGAATATATTTACCGGTTTCGCTGCGTTGAGGCATGGTCTATGGTGGTGTCTTGGAATGGCCCTATGTTGAAGGATTAAGATTAGACGAGGCCATGCATCCGTTAACGATATTAGCGACAGGTATGTATTGAGAGGTTTTACCTAAACAAAATGGGGCGCCTTTAAGGTTAGTAGTGCCTTGGAAATAGGTTTTTAAAAGCATAAAAGCGATCGTTGCCCTGATTGTATGTCATGTGGGATTACAACATTTTTTTGAGACAGAGATCGCTTAGTTAAAATAGAGGGTTGATATCTCAGATTAGTAAACTGTATTGTGGTCGCCAATATTGATTGGAATAATGTGCTCGTCTTGAATCAGTAATTCCAGTGTAATGCGATATGACAAATTGATCGAAATAGAATGGATACCTTTTAGTTTTCCACTCAATGGATGCAGACGCAGAGAAGGGTGAAACGGATTGGCTTCCAGCAGTTGCAACGTTTTGAGATATTGGGATTTCAGATCAGGATGCTTCTTCAACCAGCGAAGAGCACGGCGGTTATAAGCATCAGTGAAAACTAGCGCATAACTCATACTTGTTTTGATAGCCTAGATACATGGGCTTCCGCCGACTCTTGAAGCAATCGCCCTGCCGCCAAGTCAGCACGTGTTTCTGCCAAGGCGGCTTCTAATTCACACTCACGTAAATAGTTGTATTGTGCGATCTCCATCACTACGAACCTGTCCTTGCCACGCACTGACACAATGGCCTCTGAATGATCCGCGAGCATGGCTTCGATGGCCGCTACTCCTTTGGTTTTTAAGTCATTAGCACTGATGTGGGTCATGTTTAACACCTGATTTAGTACGATAGATACGGCATTTAATCATGTGATTTATAGTATTGTAAAGCGCCTTTTTTAATTAGGGTTTCTTTCAAACTTGCTTGCTAAAGAGGAAATTGCAGGAAGGTCGGGGCAGGAATAATCCCTGTGGTGGTCAAGCCTTTTAAGGCAATACAATAGGCTTCCCATTGAAGATATAGGCAATCATACCTAAAGTGTTTATACTGACTTTTTAGTTTATTCAATCTTTCTTAATCATACTTATTTGGGAAAATAGCTGATGATCTCCTTTTTAAACTACATTATTACTCTTTTGATTGATTTAAATTTGAAAGGGCTTAGGATGGTTTTCAATTTGATTAAAATTAGATTACTCCCATTCCTTCTATTAATTGGTATTCTATCCCATGTAACTATTGTGCATGCCCATGCCACAATAAGTCTCCCTAATAAGAATGCTATTGCAGGGCAGATTGGAACGTTCACGCTAACTATTCCTCATGGTTGTGGAGAAGGCCTCGCCACCGATCGAATTGTTTTAACACTCAGTCGGCACTGGTCATCAGTTCAGCCTTTAGCAGTTGACGGGTGGATAACAACAGTATCTCGAACAGCATCAAATGATTGGGAATTGACTTGGACAGCAATTAGTAACGGTCTTCCAAATAACACATCTGGGAGTTTTCCAATTGAGGTACGTTGGCCAAAAGTAGCGGGTATCTATAATATGCCTACAGCTCAATATTGTGGCGATAAATCCATGGTTTGGGCAGATAAGTTTTACGATTCTGCCGATGGATCTCATCCCTATCCAGCAGTTTATCCTGTTCCGCGAATTAATGTTCGAGTACCAACTTACATAGAAGAATAATTCATTTTCAAACAGATGCATTCTGCGTTCTTAAATATTTAATTTATTTAGAACACTAGGCATTATGGCCCTCAGAATCAACCACGCCTCAGGGATGCTCCAGCATGAAATCCCTGAGCAGATCATAGTGTTTCGCGCAGAAAAAATTCTACGTTATTTCGAAATTTTCTTAACGGTTACAACACACCTAAATCCGGTGTGAATTAAACCTGTATCCGGGCTTGCTTTCATTCGAGCGCTGGGTCGGTAGCTTGCACAATAATTTTCTGCACATAAAAAAGAGCCTCCACGTTGACTTCGTTTATTGATGTAGGGCTCCTCGGGATCATAGCTATCTTTTGGACCTTGAGGATTGATAGTCAGTTTAATATTGGCATCTGATTGATACGCATCCGCTCTGTAATAGTCCTGTACCCATTCCCACACATTGCCTGTCATATCATATAAGCCATAACGATTGGGAGCATATGAAGCGACAGGACTGGAGCTATAATGACCATCTATTTGTTTATTTTGCTTAGGAAATTCTCCTTGCCAGATATTTGCTCGGGGCTTACCCTTGTTTGGATGTTCATTCCCCCATGCATAAGCTTTTCCTTTTAATCCACCTCGCGCAGCAAATTCCCATTCAGCTTCTGTTGGCAGACGTTTCCCAGCCCAGTTAGCGTAAGCCACAGCATCAAACCAAGATACCTGAACGACGGGGAAATTATCTTTGCCGTCAATATTGCTCTGAGGTCCTTCAGGATGGCGCCAATTAGCGCCAACCACCCATTGCCACCAATATTCACCTTCTTT
Source organism: Methylococcaceae bacterium (assembly GCA_947454605.1). Classification (GTDB taxonomy): domain Bacteria; phylum Pseudomonadota; class Gammaproteobacteria; order Methylococcales; family Methylomonadaceae; genus Methylobacter_C. The sequence continues at coordinate 2,757 of CANGLL010000194.1, forward strand.
AGGAACGGTAAATACTAAAGCGCCAGGTTTAAGGTTTTCTGCGGGTGGTTTTTCGGTCCCAGGTGGAAGTTGCGCCATAATATCTTCCATACGGGGCGGTATTTCGGCGGTAGTTACATAATGAGTAGCCTCAATGAAGGTTTTAAATTGAGCATTGGTCACTTCAGTCTTATCCATCCAAAATGGATCAATCTTTACCTGATGAACGGGGCGTTCATCAGGACGAGATAAAGTCTTGTCGCTGCCCATCAGAAATTCTCCGCCGGGAATCAAGACCATACTTTCGGATAAGGATGAATTGGATTCTGTATTTACGGATTCAGCTGAAAATGCATGTTTTGATCCAAAAAGAGTGATTATCAAAGTTAAATAGATTGCAAGTTTTATTCTGGCAATTTTGATTTTTAACGGTTTCTCACTTACGCAATTTAGCTGAAGAGTTAGAATCATGATTTAGTAACCCAATTTAAGGAAGTACCATTGGGGTGATTTGCATTAGTTGATTTGCAATGCTTACCTAGGTTATTGAGTATGATCTGATAGTCGGCATTGTCAGTTACACCATTTAGATCAAAATCATACCAACTGGATAGGCCTCCGCCATTGGGAGTGGTTTTTCCAGTTTTAGCATTGAATTTTTCCCATCCCTCGATATCTTTTTTATCGACTACTCCATCCAAATTACCATCACCATCACATTGAGTAATATTATTTAAAAGAGCGCTTAATTTGTTATTTAAGGCGCTATAGTTAAGTTTTTGTTCGGAATTCATTGCATCAATTCCATTGATTAGCAAATCACTACCACTTGAATCTAGCAAAGGTGTTGGTGTCGCCTGATTTATTTTATAAAACTCATTAGTTTGCTTGTCTATACAAGCGTTGGTTTTAGAGTCATAGGCTTTAGTATAAGTACGCACGTTTTTATAATTGACGTTACGAATAGCTAAATTTGCTTGACTATTAATGTTCGGTATTAGACCACCATGA
>CANGLL010000195.1 GCA_947454605.1 Methylococcaceae bacterium
GGTGCAACCGTCGTTAACATGCGCTTTATTAAACCGATAGATGAAGCTCTATTACTAGAGCTTGCTAAAACGCATGATGTATTAGTGACCTTAGAAGAGAACGTGATAGCCGGCGGGGCAGGGAGTGCCGTGAATAACTATCTTCAAGCTCAGCGTATATTGATGCCTGTGCTTAACATAGGCTTACCAGACAGTTTTGTGGAACAAGGCACGCGAGAAGAATTATTAGCTATCTGTGGCTTAGATGTAAAAGGCATTGCAGATAAAATTAATGACTTTTGTGCTTAACGGGCAGGATTATAATGCATAGATTACGGGACAAGATTAGAGATATACCCGATTTTCCGAAACCAGGGATCTTATTTAAAGATATTACACCTATTATTAAGGATCCATCTAGTTTAAAGTTGTCTGTCAATGAATTGATTCAGCCTTTTTTAGGAAGGGAAATTACCGCTGTTGCTGGCATGGAAGCCAGGGGATTTATATTTGGTTCTTTAGTCGCGTGGAATCTTGGGTTACCTTTTATTCCTTTAAGAAAGCCTGGTAAATTGCCTTATCAGGTTGAAAGTGTTTCCTATGATTTAGAGTATGGGTCTGCAACGCTCGAGGTCCATAGTGATGCTTTAGATAAAACGGATAAGGTTTTATTGATAGATGATTTATTAGCCACTGGTGGTACAGCTAAGGCTAGTTGTGAATTGGTAGAAAAGTTTGGTGCTACAGTTGTAGCCTGTGCATTTGTTGTGGAGTTGGATTTTTTATCTGGTCGAGATAAGTTAAAAGACTACGAAGTTCACTCCTTATTGCATTACTAGTTCATGGTTTTAGCCTGAGCTACTATTTCAGGCTAAAATTAACTTATTTATTAGTATCTTTTTTGGGCGTGTTATCTTCAGTTTCAATGTCTAAATCAGGCCCATAAGATGCTTGATATTTACCATCAGTTGCCAAGTTATTACGCCATTGTAAAAAAGATTCTCTAGTGAAAATATAGGGGTCAAGAGCGGCTTCGTCAATGAATTTCAAAGCCCCATCAGCGTTAGCTCGAGTGTTAATTAGCGATACTACATTAACTGCGCCGCCAACATAGGTAGCGGGGTTTGCGGCTGTATCAAAAGCTGCACCAGGAACACCTCTAAAAGTAGTAGGTCCAAAAATCGGGATCACCAGATATGAGCCCGAGGGAACGCCCCAAGTAGCAAGTGTTTGATCGAAATCTTCTTCGTTTTGTTCCCATCCAATGTTCTTAGCAACATCGAAGATTCCTGCGAGACCCAAAGTTGTGTTGAGAGCTAATCGTCCCGTATCCTGAGCGCCTTGAGAGAATTTTGCTTGTAATGCATCATTAATAACTACATTTACATTTTTAAGGTTATTGTAGAAATTGTAAACGCCAGTTTGTATAAATTGAGGGGTTATGTATCTGTAACCGTCTGAGATGGGTTTTGCAACATATCCGTCAACTTTATCGTTAAATTTATAAACCGAACGATTGAAGTTCTCATAAGGATCTTTTTCATTTTCTGCTGTCTTCGGTGTGGTTGCACAACCGTTTAAACACAAAATGGTTGAAACTATCAAAGATGCAATTAATTTAGCTGACATATTGATAGCAAAGTTTTGTTGGTTGTTACTCATCCTTAGACTTGCCTACTTCTTACAATTTTGAATAATCGTTTATTTTACCATCAATTTTAGATACAAGTGAATCAAAGCCTTCTTTTTGTAAAATGCTTGTATATTCTGATCTTTTTAGAGCTAAATCACTGACGCCGTTTGCAACAATGTTTATGATGCGCCAACTAGGACCCGTTTCCTTTAACATGTAGTCAAATTTAACTGGTTTGTCATTTGGGATGTTGAAATGACTATGAACTAAGACACCGCCTCTGGTAGTTTCTTCTTCAGAATCATAGGTAAAAGATTCCCCAGCATAATCTTTAAAATTATGTGCATAGGATGCAATGCTGAGTCGGACAATAAGATCTTCAAGTTTCTTTTGTTGGTCCTCGCTGAGTTTTTCCCATTCTTTACCAACGATTACACGGGCAATTTTGGGTAAGTCGTGGCTATTTGTAACAGCGCTTTCTAAGCTGCTGTATCTTCCAGCGTAGCCTAATTGTTTGCCATTTTTCATAACTGAGATTAAATCAGCTTGAAATTTTTCTACTACTTGTTTAGCCGTTGCTGCGGAATTATCTTGTGCAAAAAGTGCCGTAGTAGGGATTATTAGGTTTATTAAAACAATAGTGAATTTTAAATATCTTAAAAACATGCGTTAAACCTTAAAAATATTTTCTAATTAATGAAGAGCAATAAACATTATTCAGTAATTTCAACTTTAACAGGGATGCTAGAGATTGAAGAAGAGGTAATAAAGTCAGGTTTTGGCTCAGGCGCCATTTCCCCTTCAGTTTTAGGGCCTCTTAAAGAAGTCAAAAAGGCTTTAATAGGATGTTTTAACATATCTTCGACCGCAGTCGCTTCATAGCCACAATGAGCCATACAGCTAACGCATTTTGGGTTATTAGAATTGCCATATTTTTCCCATGGCGTTGTATCTAATAGTTCTTGAAAGCTACTTGCATTGCCTTCATCTGCTAATAAATAACAAGGTTTTTGCCATCCGAAAACGTTTCGAGTTGGATTGCCCCAGGGTGTGCATTCGTAATTTTGATTTCCAGCTAAGTAATCTAAATAGAGTGAAGAGTGATTTAACTTCCACTTACGATTTTTACCAATTCTGAAAATTCCTCTGAACAAGTCTTTGACATCTTTGCCCTTAATAAATACATCTTGTTGGGGTGCGTGTTCATAGCTAAAGCCAGGTGCAATTGTGACACCTTCAACACCCAGTTCCATTGCGTAATCTAAGAAATCCGCAACTTCTTGGGCATTTTCACCTTGGAATAGTGTGCAGTTGATGGTTACTCTAAAGCCTTTAGAAAGCGCCAGTTGAATGGCTTCAACCGCTCTTTCAAAAACACCCTCTTGACATACTGAAGTGTCATGGCGTTCTTGCATTCCATCTAAATGAATAGAGAAAGTGAGGTAAGGCGATGGTTTGTAATCGTCAATACGTTTTTTTAATAACAAGGCATTAGTGCACAAGTATACGAATTTTTTGCGGGCAATGATGCCTTCAACAATTTGGGGCATTTCCTTATGAATAAGGGGTTCGCCCCCAGGGATAGAAACCATAGGTGCATCGCATTCATCAACTGCTTGCATACACTCTTCAAAAGACAAGCGTTTATCAAGAATGTCGTCTGGATAGTCAATCTTACCGCAGCCAGCACAGGCTAAGTTACAGCGAAATAAAGGTTCGAGCATTAAAACTAAAGGGTATTTTTTAACGCCTTTAATTTTTTGTTTGATAAGGTAACTGCCTACTTTTAACTGCTGACGTAATGGAACACCCACGTGCACATTCTCCAAAATAAATAATTTAGGTAATGATTTGTTGTTAACAGATCATCGATGTCTATAAGAAACAATAAATTGATTTGTATGATAAACGCAACAATAAAAATTAGTATTTAATCTCGGGAATTAAAGTCCCATAAACTAATGGTGTTGATGGTTTTTCATGTGTGTAGCTTTAAAATACAATCGCTTATATATACAAGCTTAGAATACTATGTTTTAGCAAATGACTCCAGCATTTACATTAAATTATTTGAATTTTAGTGTAAATGTCGTGTATTCGTAAAAATACAACAGAGGTGTGTGAATA
>CANGLL010000196.1 GCA_947454605.1 Methylococcaceae bacterium
CAATATAGGCTTTTGCCCATACTTCTAATTTATCTGCCAACATAACTCTTATCTCCTGTAAATCATCTACTTGTGGCATTACGATACCGTATTCTGGCTTTCTCATCAATGTTGCACGTAACCATTGCGCAAACATTTTTCTTAAATCGGGTCTATCTTCTAACCAATCTATGAGCAATTTAACTAAATCACTTACTGCGCTGGGGCTGCTGGCATGTTCTAATCTAAATACGGCGGCGACTAAGTTACTTAAAGACGCTAACTCTGTATCGGTGTAATTGTTTTCATCTATCAGTAAATATTGCAATGACGGCTTAAATTGGCTCATCATTCCCGATACTTCAGGGATTAAATCTGCAATATTGGTCGTGGCCGTCCATTTTTGGTTACCGTTATAAAGCACGATAGGTAATATAGGTGGTAATCTACCATCCGCCAGTACTTCTCCGCGTTTTATTAAATCTTGGTATAGCAGGCCTATGTATACCATCATCCGTAGTGCCATGTATTTATCGACACTACTCTGAAATTCGATTAGCAAATACAGATAAACCCAGTCTTCCCCCACTTTAACACGCCAAACTACATCATCTTCGCGTTGTTTAAAGTCGTCGCTAACATAGCTACTGGGGATTTTCTCAAGGGTTGAATAATCTAACGACTGCAACCATTCATCCGGAATAAACCCCATGACGAGGTCGCGGACAAGTTCCGGATTGGAAAATAAAAACTTATAACTGCTATCGTGGTCTTGGCTCATGGGGCATTATAGCAATGCGGTTGGATAAGTGCGGGTTAATATGAGTAGATGACTAAATAGGGTTTATCCCAAGTTTTATCTTGGGTGCTGAATTTATTGATAATGATGATGTCTGTAGGGTGTTGGGTTACCACGTTAAAGATCCTGATCAATACGGCGTAGTCGATTTTGATTCTGCCGGCAATGCCTTAAGCGGTGGTGGGCCGTGGTTTTGCCTGGTTAGATACCGGCACCCATGAGTCTTTGTTAGATGCCTCTAACTTTATTCAGACTATCGAGAAAAGACAAGGCTTAAAAGTGGCCTGTATTGAGGAGATTGCCTTCGAGATGGGTTATATATTATGTTAAAGAATCAATACGGGCAGTATCTACTGCGTAGGGCGGAAGAAGCCCTTCGATAAACTCAGGGCGACCGGGTTAAGATAGCAGGACGGTCGGGTTGGTGTATCAAGTCGATACGACTTTAATTTAATATAACTTCTTCCAAACAGTCTTCGTGTTACACTCGTTTAAAATTTGATATTAAGGGATAAGAAGTGGCAACAATCATGTTTGATACACTTAAGTTCGCAAATACCCTAAAGGATGCTGGGGTTCCATCCGCTCAAGCAGAAGCCGAGGCTAAGGGTTTAAAAGCCCTTCGACAAGCTTCGTTCGACAAGCTCAGGATGAACGATTTTGTTTGTGCGGGAGAGAACGGGTGTGTTTGATCGGGATGAACATTTGTAGCTAATAAAACCAAAAAGTCGTAAAATTAAGGCTAAAATTTAATATTTAATGAAGGCGAAGCCATGTTAATAGAATTTAAGGTTGCCAATTTTCGTTCTATACGAGAAATGCAATCATTAAGTCTTGTTGCTGATAACATCGATAAGGATATGACCTCTGCCCTTCTGGACAGGCCACTACCTGGTTTGTCAGGTTTAAAATATTTAAAAGGCGCTGCTATTTATGGTGCTAATGCTTCGGGTAAATCTAACCTGATAGAAGCCATTAATTTTTTAGCTGAGTTTGTTAAAAAATCAGCTACCAAACTTGAGCCCGGTGATAGTACAGGCACAGAACCTTTTAAGCTTGATCATGCGTCTTTATTAAATGCCTCAGAATTTGAAATAACCTTTGTAACACAAGAGATACGTTTTGTTTTTGGTGTTGTGTTAACCCCGCAACGCGTATTAGAAGAGTATTTGGTAGCCTATCCAAAAGGCTCTCCTCAAAAATGGTATCACAGGACTTTTAATGAATCAGAGAATAGTTATACTTGGGCAACACCCTCGACACGCTTTAAGGATGACAAAAGTTTAAGAGATAAAACCCGTGAGAATAATTTATTTTTGTCTGTAGGGCCGCAATGGAATCATCCACAATTATCTATTGCGTTTGATTGGTTTAAATCGTCTTTAAAAGTTCTGCATTTAAATGCAGATAATCGCGTTAATAGTCATTTTACAGCTCAGCTTATAAAAAATAATCCGGCGTATTATCAGCTAGTTTTACATTTATTACGCAATGCCGATATAGGGGTTGTTGATGCCAATATTAAAGAAATTAGCACAGATAATGTAAGTCAAAATGTTTCCCCCTCGTTAGTACAAAAACTTGAAATTAAACTGTTGCATAAAGCCGAGGGTGTAGAGTCTGTGTCTCTTAATTTTGATACTGAAGAATCTGCTGGCACGCAAAGATTTTTTTCATTAATAGGTCCTTGGTTAGAAATTCTTTCTAATGGTTATACGGTGTTTGTGGATGAACTTGAAACCAGTCTACACCCTATCTTAGTAAGAGAACTGTTAAAGTTATTATTTAATAGCACCACCAATCCTAAAGGCGCTCAAGTTATTTTTAGTACCCACAACACGGTTTTGTTGGATAGTAGCTTACTAAGAAGAGACCAAGTGTGGTTTACAGAAAAAACGCCTGAGGGCGCAACGCATCTTTATCCTTTAACGGCGTATCAACCTCGTAAAGATGAGGCTTTAGCAAAAGGTTATTTAGCGGGGCGCTATGGCGCTATCCCCTATCTGCCTAATGGTTTAATGTTATGAGGGATTCTCGGTTCTTTTCTAGAGGTACGGCTAAATATCAGCGTGGCAAATCTTCTCCGTCCAATACGGGTAAAACTTTTTTGATTGTGACTGAGGGTGAAAAAACCGAACCGAATTATCTTAATGCTATTAAGGATCGTTTAAGATTATCAACGATTGATGTGCAAATAATCCACCCTAGCCAAACTGATCCGCTTAGCTTAACCAAAAGCGCTATTGCACTAAGAGATAAAAGAAAAAAAGAGATTGCTAAAGGCAGTGATAAAGTGCCCTATGATGAAGTGTGGGTGGTGTTTGATTTAGAGACTTTAGACTCTGCGCATCGTCAAAAAGCGAATGAAGCCAAGAAACTGACTGCTATTAATACGATTAATTTTGCTGTTTCTGATCCAAGTTTTGAATATTGGCTACTACTGCATGAAGAATATACAACTGCCCCTTTTCAAGATGCTGCCCAAGTTGAGCAGTATTTAAAATCTAAAACCAGTCTTAAAAATTATTCTAAGGGCAAGTGGTTACCTTCAACTGAGTTTTTAGATAAAACCCCCTTCGCGGTTAAAAATGCAGGTAAATGTCGGGAGTATCATAAATCTAGCAATAGCATTAATCCCATGACCACTGTGGATAATTTAATTTGTTGTTTAAATAACTCAACGCGTCAGCATTATCAATTTAATTTACCTATCAGCTCATATTTATAATTTTGGGATAGTAATGAAAGTTTTACTCACCGGTGCCAACGGTTTTATTGCTCAAAATTTAAGTGTAAGACTTACTGAGTAACAAGATTTTGAGGTCATTAGCTTTTCTAAGCAATCACCCGAGCAAGATTTAGCTAAGCTAGTATCTGATGTTGATGCTGTGGTGCATTTAGCGGGGGTTAATAGACCGCCCACCCCTGAAGAGTTTGCTTTAGGTAATAC
>CANGLL010000197.1 GCA_947454605.1 Methylococcaceae bacterium
CAAGAAACGGATTACACGTCTGAGAACACGGAGCGTTTAGATGTAGAGGGTATGGTGCAATTATTGTTAAAGTTGGATTATATTCAAGCAGAGCTTAAGGGCTAAGGGTTTAAAAGGCCTTAGAGAAGCTTCCTTCGACAAGATTCCTTCGACCAAGATTCCTTCGACAATGCTTCCTTCGACCAAGCTCAGGATGAACGGATGATGTATAAGCAGGATGAACGGATGATGTATAGGCAGGATGAACGGATGATGTATAGGCAGGATGAACGGATGATGTATAGGCAGGATGTATGAGCAGGGTGTATGAGCAGGGTGAACGGATTATAAATAACGTTGATAGTGAGCCCTGTCGAACTAGGAATAACTTTGGCAGTTATATGCTAACATGGCATTAACTTAAGCGAATCAATACAAACCAAAGGATTAGTTTATGTCCACGGTAAAAGAACAAATGTTTGAGATTATTAACAGCCAACCGATAGATGCCTCTTTTGACGAAATTCTGCGTGAACTTGCATTTGAGCGCATGGTTAACATCGGTCTTAATGACTCACGTGAAAACAGAACCCATACTAACGAAGAAATTGAGCTACGTATTCAATCATGGCAGTCCTAAATTGGACTTATGAGGCCGAACGTTGGCTACGTGAAATACACAACCACATCGCAACAGACAATCTTACATCTGCTAATAAGGTCGTTACTGGTATTTATAAGAAAGCCCAATTACTCAAGGATTTTCCCGAAATAGGTTATCAATATCGTACTGAACCAGAAGGTGATATACGTATTTTATTATATGGACATTATCGAATTGCCTATCTAATAAGATCTCAACATCAAATAGATATTTTAGGTGTATTTCATGGTGCTATGGCTATTGAAAACCACCTGCAATTAATTGCAGTTCTCAAATAGTAGATAGTGCTGAAGCGCAAGCCATATGACAATATTGTTGGATAGTTATTTTATAAATTTAGGATAGTAATGAAAGTTTTACTCACCGGTGCCAACGGTTTTATTGCTCAAAATTTAAGTGTAAGACTTACTGAATTACAAGATTTTGAGGTGGTTAGTTTTTCTAAACAATCCCTTGAACAAGATTTAACTCAGCTAGTTGCGGATATTGATGCTGTGGTGCATTTAGCGGGGGTTAATAGCCCCCCCCTCCCCTGAAGCGTTTGCTTTAGGTAATACCGGTTTAACAGAAACTTTGGCCAAAGCTTTATTGGCTACTGGCAAACCTATTCCTGTGATATTTTCGTCTTCGACGCAAGCGGCCTTAGTGAACGCCTATGGCCAAAGTAAGCTGGCGACTGAGTTGGCTTTACGCACGTATGCGGCTTATTCTGGTGCGGCGGTATTTATCTATCGTTAACTAATGTTTTTGGTAAATGGTGTAAGCCTAATTACAATTCGGCTGTTGCCACTTTTTGCCATCATATTTCTAAAGATTTACCGATTCAAATTAATGATAAAGACGCGGCGTTGTCTTTGGTGTATGTGGATGATGTGGTCGATGAATTTATCAGTGTGTTAACAACTTTAAAAGCTGATGCTAAACCAGAGTCGGTACAGGATTTTTATATTATTCCGGTGCAATACCAAACCACTATGGGCCAAGTCGCTGAGTTAATAGTATCGTTTAAAGACAGCCGAAACTCGTTAATAACAGAACCCGTGGGCACTGGCTTAGTAAGAGCTTTATACTCAACGTATATGAGTTATTTATTACCCGAGGGGTTTGCTTACCAAGTGCCTAAATACAGCGACCCACGCGGTGGCTTTGTTGAGATGCTTAAAACGAAAGAGTCGGGGCAATTTTCTTATTTTACTGCGCACCCTGGCGTTACCCGTGGCGGCCATTATCATCATTCTAAAACAGAAAAATTTTTAGTGATTAAAGGCCAAGCGCGTTTTGGTTTTAGACATATTTTAACGAATGAATCGTTTACCCTATTAACCTCAGGTGATTTACCGACGGTGGTTGAGACTATTCCAGGCTGGGCCCATGATATTACTAATGTGGGTGATGATGAGATGATTGTGATGTTGTGGGCTAATGAAATTTTTGATCGCGATCGACCTGATACGATTGCCAGCAAGGTGACTGACGAATGAAAAAACTAAAAGTGATGACGGTAGTAGGCACCCGCCCAGAGATTATTAGGCTGTCTGCCGTACTTAAGAAGTTAGATGCGACCGAGAGTATTGAGCATATTTTGGTACATACCGGGCAAAATTATGATTACGAGTTAAACGAAATCTTTTTTAAAGATTTTGGCCTTAGAAAACCCGATTATTTTTTAAATGCCGCCGACAAAAATGCCGCAGAAACCATTGGCAATATTTTAATTAATGTGGATCCTTTGCTCGAAACTGAACAACCCGATGCGTTTTTAGTGTTAGGTGATACTAATAGTTGTTTATGTGCTATCCCCGCTAAAAAACGCCAAATACCGATCTTTCATATGGAAGCCGGTAATCGCTGTTTTGATCAACGCGTACCCGAAGAAACTAACCGTAAAATTGTGGACCATATCAGTGATATTAATTTAACGTACAGTGATATCGCCAGAGAGTATTTATTAAGAGAAGGACTGCCTGCAGATCGTATCATTAAAACCGGTAGCCCCATGTTTGAAGTGATTCATTCTCGCTTACCCGAGATTAATACTTCTACGGTGCTAGATGATTTGGGTCTAAACAAAGGTGAGTATTTTGTTGTCTCTGCACATAGAGAAGAGAATATCAGTTCTGATCGTAACTTTTTTGCTTTGGTGGATACGCTTAACGCGATGGCGGAGTTGTATCAATTACCGATTATTATTTCTACTCATCCGCGTACCCGTCATAAGATTGATCAACACGGCGTAGTGTTTAATCCTTTAATTAAACTAATGAAGCCTTTAGGGTTTATTGATTATGTTAAGTTGCAATTGGATGCTAAAACAGTGCTATCTGATAGTGGTACGATTTCTGAAGAGTCTTCTATTTTAAACTTCCCTGCCCTTAATATCCGTGAAGCACACGAAAGACCCGAGGCGATGGAAGAAGCATCGGTGATGATGGTGGGCTTAAATAAAGACCGCATATTGCAAGGTTTAAAGGTATTGGAAGCGCAAGCCGATTCTGTTGAGAGAATGACTAGGCCAGTAGCTGATTATTCTATGCCGAATGTGTCCGATAAAGTGGTTAGGATTATTTTGTCTTATACGGATTATATAAACCGCGTGGTGTGGCAGAAGTTTTAAGCATGAATATTTGTTTAATCATTGATGATTATTTGCCTGACAGTATTAAAGTCGGCGCGAAGATGATGCATGAGTTAGCCGTTGAGTTTATATCCCGTGGTTATACGGTAACGGTGATTACCCCAGCACCCAGTTTGTTAACCCGTTCTGAGATAACGGTGTTAGACGGTGTAAGGGTATGTCGATTTAAATCCGGTGAAATTAAGAATGTCTCTAAAGTAAAACGTGCGATTAATGAGACTTTATTGTCTTATTACGCGTGGCGGGCTTTTAAGACTTATTTTAAGTCACACCCACACGATTTAATCGTTTATTACTCGCCCAGTATTTTTTGGGGCAGTTTGGTTAAGCGTTTAAAAAATTGGCTCTATGTGAAATAGAGTGGGTAATCGAATTTTAATTTACCGCAAAGAAAATAAATCATATTGATGAAATTATTAATATTGCGATAGCCTCTGGCACGACGTTTAG
>CANGLL010000198.1 GCA_947454605.1 Methylococcaceae bacterium
AAAGACATTGCTCAGCAACTCGCTGTCCCTTACCAGGATTTTTCTGAATTATGCCCACAGGTTGATGCGCAGTTAGAACTGACACCTGCAGATTGTGCGCCGGCCGTGGCTGTGGCTTATTTGTCAGCTTATAACACTGCCTTATAATTTTAATGAATACACCAGAAAAACCAAGCAAACCAGTTAAAGCGCCTAAACCTAAAGCGACTCAGCCTAAAGTAACCAAGCCTAGGGTTAGCAAACCTAAAGCCCCATTGCCTGAGGGTGCACCCCCGCGAAAAAAAAGAGCGACACCCGTAAAAAAGTCCGCACCAGAACCGCAAGATAAATCACAAATAGCTAAGGTTAAGTTAAAACATCGCCTAATGTGGCTGGCCCTAGAAATAGGGGGCTTAGTGATAGCGGCTATTGCCAGCATTATTATGGTACTGGGCTATTCTGCGAACTTATTTTCTGGCACAGATTTTTTAACCAGCTTATTGCCTTTTGCCGTAGGGGTTTTAGCCATAATTTTAATAACGGCCGTGTTTTTAATTGCCTGGTGGTGGTTACGACAATGGTTACAGCATAAGTCTATTATCTGGGGCGCTCCTGTTTTAGCGTTGGGCTTGGCTATATTATGTGGTTGGTTTTCTGTTCAGGATCAATCAGCGCAAGCACGTGGGCATTTACGCACTTTATTAGGGGGTAAACAAGAGGCTGCTCGAGTAACTTTAGCCCATCAAGTTTATGCGGCCTATCGGCGGTTTGATGTCGCGCAAGTCAAAGTAATTTTAACCCGAGCAGAAACCTATAACGCAGATATTAAAGCGGCAGCAACAGTTTATGGAGTTGATTTTAATATCCTGCAAGGCATCGCCACTACAGAATCCTCTTTTTTACCTAGAGAGAGCGTCGATGGTGGCCAAGGTTTGTTTCAGATTACGCAAGTGCCTAAAGCCGTAAGGGCAGAAGTAACAAAAAGATTAGAAGAAAAAGAATTATCAGCAAAAAATCATCGGCACAATGCTTATTTAGCGGCGGCGACTTTTAAATATTATTTACACCAAATGCACGATGATCTGTTTTTGGGTTTATTGGCTTATAACATAGGTCCTACTAATGGGGGCTTACGCTTTATTATGGATCAATACGGCGCCACTGATTTTTTTACAATTCAACCTTATTTACAACAACTCCCCCGAGATTACCCCATAAGAGTCTTGTCTTATGCCCTAGCATTTAGACTATGGCAAAAAGATAAAACTTTATTAGCTTATGAAGAAGGCGCAAACGCCCAACATATCCAAAGTGTTGGCATACCTGGGTTATTAATGGATTTTTAAAAGCTTGTCTATACAGTAGTTGGGTATGTCTATTAAATAGATCAGAGTGTAGTTGTCGCAAGTAAGCCTTATCTAGGCATTTATATAGCCACACTTGCAGCAAAGCTAAACGTATATAGTACAGATATTGCCTTAGTAAGCGCTGGTCAATATCCATGTACACTTGGAGCATGTCGCCTTGATGCATAGACAAGCGTATCTGGTATAAAGCGTGTGGTTCTATCTTAGGTGTCTATTGATTTGTGTAACGCGTGCTACTTTAGTACAACTATAAACTAATCTGCTGTTACTACAGACATATAAACTCAATTAGAGAGCCCGTTTAGAGTAAATAAGAGCGTATCAGCTCTTAGTACAGTAATATAAATAGCATATTAAAAACTAGATTATTTATAATTTAATTATAAATCAATAGCTTGTATAGATTTTTAAGTTAAATAAAAAACTATTTACCTGAATTTTGCGATTTATAATGTTTTTATTTCAATTGAGCCTATACTCCCTTAAGTAACATTTAAACTTACCTGCCTGTTACGCAAACTTTTGAATTGATTTCAAACACATCACGCCTACTTCTAGGGCAAATCGAGGGATTTATGAAACAAAAAGCACTGACCAGTTCGGCACACATACTTGACAATGAACTTGCTAACTATGCATTTAACATAGTGACTAAGATGACAACTAACCCTTTTTATACTGATCCTAGGCCGAATTTAACGGTTTTTCAAGGGTTGATAACGCTATATTCAGCCGCGTTATTAAAATCAATTGATGGCAGTAAAGCTGATACCGCCAATAAAAATGCAGCGCGGGTAAACTTGCAAGAATCAATCAGTTTATTAGCAAATTACGTTAACCTAACAGCAGAAAATGACTTAGTTAAATTAGAATCATCAGGATTTAATGTTTCAGCTATTCCTACCCCCGTCGGAATTTTACCTGCACCTAATTTAAAAATAAGCTTCGGAAACAATCCTGGGGAGGTTGGTTATGTTATTGAGGCTGATCCTAGAGCATCAGAGCACATCATTTTATACGCTATCGTACCGGCGCCAGAAAATGATATGGAATGGCGCACTAAAGTGGTATCAAGTGCAAAGGGTATCATTACTGATTTAGAGCATAAGAAAGATTATATTTTTAAAGCGACATCAACAAGCTCAGAATCTAATAAACGCAACCAATACAACTACTCAAATCCTGTTGAGCAGTACGTGTCATAAATTGATTAATAGCTAGTTATAAAAAAGCCTTACATGAATATGTAAGGCTTTTTTAGTTGAATAAATTTAAATCCACTAAGCTTATCGTTTAAACTTCTCATAAGCTTGCCAATAATGATATTAGTCGTTAAAGTGTTTAAAATACAGAAAATTAGAAGAGGTAAATAAATGCAAGCAATTCGCCAGATTTATCAAAAAACACCTAGTATTATTCATATTAATATTCCTGAAGAGCTACAGAATCAACCAGTGGAAGTGATCATCATAGCTCTTGATAGTTATATAAATAAAGATATTGAAATTAAAGAAACAGATTCCAACGGTTGGCCGATTGGTTTTTTTGAAGCGACATCTGGATGTTTGGCTGATGATCCAATTGAACGTGCTCCACAAGGAGATTATGAAACACGTTTAGAAATGGAATGATTTACTTACTCGATACAAATGTATGTGTTGTGTATCTAAACCAGCCAGAATCTAGAGTCTTTAAACAACTACATTGTTTCCAGCCACAAGATATTGCAGTTTGTGCATTGGTAAAAGCCGAACTGTTTTTTGGAGCAATGAAAAGCAAGCAACCTGATAAAACGTTGGAAAAACAGCAATGTTTTTTATCTGTCTTTCATTCATTACCATTTAATGATGAATCTGCACTTATTTGTGGTGAAATTCGTGCTGATCTCCAGCGTCAAGGCCTACCAATTGGACCCTATGATTTGCAAATCGCTGCTATTGCCATGGCGAATAATTTAACCTTAGTTACCCATAACACCCGCGAATTTAGTCGTGTTAAGGGATTAAGAATTGTTGATTGGGAGGTCTAGATGCAAGCTAACAAATTTAAGAACCAATAAATGCACACTTAATACCCTACTCGGTAAATACAAAGGACTCAATGTGGTGTGTATCTTACTTGTCGCTGTGCAACATCTTGCCCCCTGAAACTGATTGAGGCTTTAGTATTGATTCTGAATATGAAGAGCAGGGAAGGGAAGGTTGTTTATTTGGTTGTTAAAATCTAGCATTAGCAGACTGCTCCGATCATCCTGAGGTTATCGAAGGATATATTTTAAACATCAAAAAATAAAACAAAAAGCTCAAGTCAATCAACGATTTTTTGTGTAAAGTATGCACGTAACTGTCATTAACTGAATGAGTAAAGGCCAAAAATA
>CANGLL010000199.1 GCA_947454605.1 Methylococcaceae bacterium
GATTATTTTTAGCAACTCGGCCTTTATTGCGGTGATTATGATAACTCTAATAGTAGCTTACAGACTAGAATTAGATTTCCCGAATGCACAAACAACGATAAATCTAATCCAATATCCGCCTCTAAATCACTCTGTTTAAGAACATTATTTTAAAAATAACAACACACCTTTATTTAATTTAATAATCTGGTATCTTTATGCTTGGTTTAGTGACGGATTGTTATTGTGCTTTTAGGTATTAATCTCACTTTGAAAAGAGAATCATGATGTTGACTAATTTTCTTGTAATTATTTTCAATGACTTTGAATAAATTGAAGATAAGATTAATTTAAAAGGTGATTATTTTGTCTATGAAATTTAAAAAATGGCTATTACCCATCTTTATGGGTGCATTATCTGCAACGGCGTTATTATCGCCCTCACTTACGCAAGCGGTTGAAGAAACAGGAACGATAGCAGCAAGCAAAGCGGCTGATCAAAAAGCCGCATTAGCTAAAAAAGCTAAAGCTTTAGCTGAGAAAAAAGCAGCCGAGGCCGCTGCCAAAGCTGAAAAAACAAGCGATGAAGCAAAAGAACAAGAGTTAGAATTAGAAAAAGAAGTCGAAAAGAAATAATCGACTAAGAACGGCACGATAACGTAAAACAACCTAATCGTTATCGTGCTCTAACATATTAAATTAAATTGCCGAAGGCTATATCATTCAATTGTTCCATAACCAGTAATGGCAAACTGGCATCAACACGGCGATACACTAATTTAGTTTATATACTGCTCTGCCGCTAAACGATGGCGCTCTGCCATAGTTGCTTTTAGCGCATCCGGCGCACGCACTTCAATATCAGGCCCAAAACTACTCAACCCTCTTAAAAGTTGCGGTGTCTCTAACACTTCTGCTTTAACCTCAACCGTTTGCGGATCAATGTGTGTAATTTGTTGATCTTTAGCCAGCGGAGTTTCAACTAAATGATGACCTGCACCATTTTTAAAGACAGCAACCAATTCAATAGAATCAACTTTACCACCAAAACCAAAGGCCCCTTGATCGATATAAGTCTGCAAATCGAAATGTTCTAAAGGACACAAGCGTTCATCTTTAAGGGTGACTTTTTGAATACGATGCAACACTAACAAGCGTAAATCTTTATGATCATTAATGGTCGCTACCCAATAGATCACCTTGCCGTATTGAACTAAACCCTGCAAATGTAACTGTCATAGTGTTTGGCGACTTGACTACTGGGGCTCAGGTAATCCATCTCAACTTGATAGCCTTGCATTAAGGCGTTATAAACCGTGCGCTGAATTGCCGTATCAATCGTAACTAAAAACCAATATCATATAAGTACATTTAGCAAATTGTAATCCCTATTCTTGATCGCGCCCCGCCTATGGATGAGGAAATTAAAACACTGCTTTAAGACTATCGCAAAAGTACCATAGAGTTCTTTATAACTGCCATAATGACCATCAATCAAATTTTAAATAAGAGGTACAACTCATGTTACAGACTATTGAAGTACATATTGACAGTAATGGCTACGTACATCCTATTGAACCCATTAAAAAACTCCCCAAAGGCAGAGCGCTCTTAACTTTACTAGAAAACCCCATCAATACCACTGAACTAGAAAACAAGGGTGAGCAATCCTTCGATAGTCTATTCGGTATCCTAACCGCTAACCACTCAGTATCATTGGAAGAAATGGAGCATGCCATTGCTCAACAAGGTCAGGAATCTTTTGATGATCGCAATTGATACTAATGTTTTAGTGCGTGTATTAGTTAATGACCCTCAAGCAACAGATCAATGTCAATTGGCACGGGAATTATTAAAAACTAATAAAGCCGTCTGGGTTTGCCGTATTGTCTTGGTTGAAACGGTCTGGGTATTACAAAGCACCTATAAATTCTCAAAAGAGCAAATTTTTGCCACTTTGGAAAAACTGATTGCTCACCCGAACATACATCTAGAAGATGCAGACAATTTAGATAATGTATTAACCTTATATACCGCAAGCAATGCAGGATTTGCCGATTGCCTAATTTTAGATAATGCCCAACACAGGCAAAGCACCCTATATACCTTTGATTTAAAACTATCAAGACTAGATGGTGCTAAGCATGCTGGAAAGTAAAGTTCATCATAACTCGGGTTACTAATAATCACTAACATCCCGCCCAAACAAACCACATGACAAACAATACCCCAACTCACCGCTAACCGAGAAATCCGCGTCTTTATCTCATCCACCTTTCGGGATATGCACGCAGAGCGGGATTATCTAATTAGTCGTGTGTTTCCGGTGATTCATTGTGTTTCCACTAAAAAAATTCTCATAAAACTATTTTGTTTTACTCGTAAAATCCTCAATTGTCTTTACTCAACCAATGCCTTTAACAATACATCCCTAAGATCAGAATAAAATTGCACATCCACTTTCGTGGCCATATCATCCGATAGATCAATCAATTGACGTCGACAACTCACTGGCATTAATACTAACTGTGCGCCTTTCTCTACGGATAATTCAACAATATTAACAGCATTAAAAATCGGTTCTATAGAGCCGCCCAAGTTTAGTTCACCAACAACAATTAAACCGCCTCTTACAGATTTCTTAAGTAATGCACTGCACATAGCAAGTAGCGCTGGCACGCCTAATTGCGCACCTTTTCTCGATGCATCAAAAGCTCTTAATTGCAATGAAAATTCATGGCTTCTAGGGTCACGATCCCCAACTAACTTAGTCGCATTTGAATACAGATTTTGCTGTGCAAAACGCACTGACTCTTGAAATGCCGGCGGCGCAGGTTTATTTAATATTTTAATGTTTGAACCTGGGCCTTCAGTGACCTCAATACGATATAAGCCGGCATTATCGTCAACATCGGCACCACCTTCACTGATACACCAAATTTGACCAGGCTCTAAGGGATCAGTACCAATACTACTATCACTTTGTAGCTCAGGCGTAGATACAAACTGCTCAACACCATTAGTCCCTAAAATATAACTAAAATGTGTATTTCTAAACTCAGCCGCACCAATACGTTTTTGCTGTTCTTTTACCCTCCGTCTTGACTCTAAAGCTAAACGAACCGCCCACTCTAAGTCTTCATCTGAAATAACATCATTAGGATCTGGATATATTAATTTTAGAAGTCCAGATATCGTCTTATTAACCGCATTGGTGTCACGACCACTTAAACTGCCACCGAATTGCACCCTATTTTGTAATAAATTAAGACGACTCTGTGAGCGCAAACGACTTAAACACTCCGATAGAAAATCACTCACTAACCCAAAATGTGATGTAAAAACAGAAGCATTAACTTTAGGCACATCCCAACCTGGCAAATAACTATGAATCCTATCCATAAATGCCGTATCGTCACGCATTTCTTGAGGTAATGGCCCTAACAAATGCCCTACCCTTTGTTGGTGCGCTACATCCACTTCAAAGTTACCCACAAATACCATAGAGCCATCAGCCCGAATACTTTCTTTACCACGGCTAAATTCACCGGCCTCCATATAACCTTTCATGATATTAACGCCATCCTTAGAGTCAAATGAAATACCCGAAATTTCATCAAAACAAACGACATCATACTGACAAACTAAACCTCGTTGGCCTGTAGAGTTATTAACAAACATCTTGGCAACCGTTGCATTAGCACCTGAA
>CANGLL010000200.1 GCA_947454605.1 Methylococcaceae bacterium
CATCACAATACGTTACATGGTTTTCAACATCTACCGTTTGACAAAGCATTAGCAGAATTTAAAGCAATTACCGGTATTGATGCCTATGTACCTGAACAAAAATATCGACTTTTCTATCAACAAGGTCGTATTACTGATGATGATATCAGTAGCGTTCTCGCTGAGCATCCAGACCTAGCAACCGACCCCATTGTCTGCCAACTAGGCAAGCGTAAAATCACTAAAAAAGAACTCTACCAACTCGCTTTAGCATTCGATTTTAAAGCACTCAGTATGAGTGAATTAAAATGGCATAACGATGAGCTCGATGCCTTAAACACTGTGCAAGCAGATGTGCCCGCCTCTGCGTGTGCACAATTGTTTAAGGACGCACCGGATAAAAATACAGTCATCCAGCAGTTATGGAACCGTATTTTAGACTTAATGGAATTACAAGAAGCAACCTTACATCCAGAAGACCTCCTCGACTTATCATTAGAACAAGCGGAAGAATGGCTAGCCAACTATCAATCATTTAACCCCACCCAAGAACAACGTCTCGGTGAAGAATCTAAAGATGCCAAAGCACTTGACAACTTATTTTTACAAATTGGCTCACCTTTAACCCTAAGAGATCTCGTACTTAAATTATCAGGCATTGATATCCTTGATTCGGTTAGACCACAACTTATTAGAGTCTGTGCTTCGGCCTTAGATGAAGGCGTAGCTGCTTGGCAAAACCCTGAAAACAAGCACTTAGGCCTATATTCGACTTGGCGTAGCACATTAAAATATGACGCCAATCCTTTTCTACATGAACTACCTAATTGGCAACAAGCTCTAGCCGAACTACCCGAATCAGCTATTGACGCCATCGCCTTGCATCTCACCCAACTAGAAATTCCTCAGCAAAACTGGGCTCTTTATTTAGAGCGTTTAGCCTTAGAGATTCCCGGCTGGGCAGGCATGATTAATTGGAGAGAACACCACCCCAATTACACCACTCATGAGATTGCTACCCCAAGGTTATCTGACTTTCTAGCCATCCGTTTAACGTTAGATCGCTTATGGTTAAACCATGCCTGTATGGAACTATGGAATACTCCAGCGACATTATCAGCACTGCATGCGTATTTTCGTAAAAATCTTGCTGAATTTACCGTACGTCTCTATTTATTTAAAGGCACCCTACCTGAATACCTCACCCAGTTAGCTGAAACACTCACCATAAAAGCCGATCCAGAACGACAAAGTCGCGCCGCGTGGCAACAACTGACTGAGCTTATTTGGACTTGGCAATGCTATCGGATAGCGGGACAAAACGATGGTCATAGAGCACACAATAGTGGCTGGCGCTTATTCCGTTTATGCCAACACTTAGGCCTAACCCACGCCCAAGTAAGCTCATTAAAAAAAGCGGATCTTCTAGCCATGTTAGAGACTCTTAATAGCTTTGATGAAACAGCACGCTCTAAAACCTGGCTGACGGCTTATGAAATCAACTACCGTGATCGACTATTAAGCACGCTAAGCGCTAATCATCTTAGAGGCCGCTGGGCAACTCGCAATCATCGCCCCGAAGCACAGCTTATATTTTGCATGGATGATAGAGAAGAAGGCTTTCGTCGCCATTTAGAAGAACATAACCCAGCACTTGAAACGTTGGGTGCAGCCGGATTTTTTGGCGTTGCGATGAACTATCAAGGCTTAGATGACCAAAACCTAACGCCGTTATGTCCCGTAGTGGTTACCCCCGCTCATAATATTTATGAAACGGCGTTAAATCAGAAACAATTACACCGCCATCAGCAGGCTAAGAAAGGTAAACAATTTCTTGCGAATGTTTTACACCATAGCCTTCGACGCAATTTGCTGATATCAAATCCACTGATTAATCTCATGGCACCGATTACGCTATTAAGTTTAATCGCAAAATCGCTATTACCCAGCCTACAACAAAAACTTTTAAAAACCCTTGATAATGGCCTAGCCCCATCAGTAGCGACACAACTTAATATTAATGCAACAAATACCATAAGCACTGCGACAACAGAACACCCTCAGCACGGTTTTACTGATCAGGAACAAGCCACTCGCGTTGCGGGCTTCTTAAAAACGATTGGCCTCACTGAACAATTCTCATCGTTAGTCGTGTTAATGGGTCACGGATCAATCAGTCAAAATAACCCTCATCTAGCGGCTTATGACTGTGGCGCATGCAGTGGTAGACACGGGGGCCCTAATGCCCGTGCATTTGCAGCGATGGCTAATCGACCTGAAATACGTCAACTGTTAACCGAGCAAGGCATTTACATCTCTAACGATACATGGTTTATAGGTGCAGAACACAATACCTGTAATGAAGAAATCAGCTGGTACGATTTAAGCACTTTACCTAGTACACAATCAAACAATCTAAAGACACTGCAACTTGCTTTAACACATGCCCAACATCTTTCAGCTCATGAACGTTGCCGACGATTAGCCTCTGCACCTAGAAACCCAACACCTCAAGAAGCCTTAGCGCATATCCAAGAGCGAGCGGTGGATTTCTCTCAAGCCAGACCCGAGTTGGGACATGCCACTAATGCCGCCGCCCTAGTAGGCAGAAGATCATTAACGCAAGGCGCTTTCTTCGATAGGCGCCTATTCTTAATCTCTTATGACCCGACACAAGATATCGAAGGCAAAATACTCGAGAACATTTTATTAGCCGTTGGCCCTGTGGGCGCAGGTATCAATTTAGAATATTACTTTTCGACTGTGAATAATGACCGCTTTGGCTGCGGATCTAAAGTGCCTCATAATGTCACAGGTTTTTTTGGCGTCATGGAAGGTACCAGTAGTGATTTACGTACAGGCTTACCACAACAAATGGTAGAAATTCATGAGGCCATGCGCTTACAACTCATTGTTGAAGCTAAAACAACCGTACTAGAACGTATTTACACGGAACAAGCCAGTTTAAGAGAGCTTATCGGTGGAGGCTGGTTACATTTAACCGCTAAAGATCCTGATAGTGCGGAACTGTTCATCTTTAAACCAGACACGGGGTTTACCCCTTGGCGAGCAAAAACGACAGAAATACCTATGGCCGATAACTCTCCCGCGTGTTATCAAGACCACACTTTACCGGTCGCACCCATGCTCATTAAACAACCCGAATTACAAGGTGCCTAAGGCATGGATAGCTTAGTCGTTTTAATTCCCCTTTTACCTTTTATCGCTGCCATTCTGATAGCAACGGGCGGATTAACTGGCCACCTGAAAGGCGAAGATAGCGAAACCCAAACCGCTTTTATCGCTAATTGGGCCATCAACATGTCCTGCCTAATCGCATTGACCTTGCTCGGCGCTGATTTGTTGCACAAAAATACAGGCCTCTTAAGCCTAGGCTCATGGTTATCGAGTGATGATTTAAACATCGAGATTAACTTTATCACGCACGGCTTTAATGTCATCTTAGCGGCACTCTTTAGCTTAATCTTAAGCATCATCTTGCGCTTCTCCGTTAATTACATGCACAGAGAAGTCGGTTTCCATCGCTTCTTTGCCATCCTAAGTTTATTTGCCTCCGCTATGCTGTTACTGGTTTTATCGGGCAATGCTGTGGGTACTTTTTTTGGTTGGGAAATTGCCGGCTTATGTTCTTATTTACTCATAATGTATGCCTATCAACGCCCCGTTGCTACGGTGAATGCAACGCG
>CANGLL010000201.1 GCA_947454605.1 Methylococcaceae bacterium
GTTTAGCCACGATTGTGACTGATTTGCCTGTTGTCGATGTGTCTCCAGATCCTTATGATAATTATTTACTGTCGATTAGCATGGGTGGATTTGCTGATTACTTGATTACTGGTGACAAAATAGATTTACTTGCCATCAAGAAATTTGAGGGAACAGCCATCGTATCAGTTGCTGACTTCTTCCAACAAACCAAATTCTGATTCTTATATACAAGTATTTACTACATAGCGGAATGAGTGGCGCAACTAGAGTCGGAGCCAATTGCTGTAGATCAAAGTATCTGGTTCTATTAGTCTTAGTCTAGTCTATATTTTTTATTTAATTTAAGACTCTATGGACACTATTATTAATTTTAATTAAAAAGCGTCTGGTCTGTACGTATTGATTTTACTGGGTTTAGACGCTATGGACGCCTTGGACACTCTATTTTACGAAAATTATAAAATAATTCATTTTGAACCTATCTCCCTCATAATAATTCAGGGGGAATAATGAAAATTAAGCGTCCAAAGCGTCCATAGCGTCTTGTTTTTAATAAAATCAATAGGTTAGGTAAGACGCTTTTGCGTTCACTTTAATCAAAAGCGTCTTAAGTGTATGTATTGTGATAGGCATAAGTAGAGTGTGATTGAAATGCTTGTAATTAATGTAAACAGCATT
This sequence comes from Methylococcaceae bacterium, assembly GCA_947454605.1. GTDB lineage: Bacteria > Pseudomonadota > Gammaproteobacteria > Methylococcales > Methylomonadaceae > Methylobacter_C. Next base: position 661 of record CANGLL010000201.1, read on the forward strand.
TTTTATACTTTTTACCACTACCACAAAAACATAGATCATTTCTACCCAGTTTAAGAGTGCCATCATGGATTGGAGTTGAGTAACGATCAGGATTAAAACAATACCACCATTCAGTTTCTGCAATTGTATCTTTGATAAATTGCGATCTAGGGTCGCTTTTTAATTCAATTAAAGTTGTTTCTTTATCCTCTGTTCGATAACTATCAAGATCATTTAAGTTAATCATCTGTGTATCAATGAGGTTTTTTTCAAAGCAACTAACAAGTTGGTCATACAATTCTTCAGGATGAATAGTGCAAGTAACCCTCACTAGGGTACTAATAAAAAACGGGGCGTTTGGTTTCAATAGATATAGATCAATTTGAGATTGAATATAATTAACCAACTCTTTTCTAGAAAGAAGATCATTATTATAGAGAACCACTAAAGCGCGTAACGCAGCATCCATAACAAATACATTAACCTTGCTATCTTCTATGAGTTGCTTAATTAAACAAAGGTCACCATCACAAACCGATGCAAGTATTTTATGTAAACTTTCTGTAACTAGGTCACCTGTTGGATCTAATTCTGTTATATCGAGTCCAAGACCACCAAAGTATTTGATAATGAGGGGATAAGCTTTGCTTTCTTTAAATTGTGCGAGTAAAAATAAGGCAAAGAAATAGGCGTGGGTATCATCAATACTCTTTGGATTGTTAGCAACACCCTCAATGATATCTAATAACAAAGGCGTAATTGCTTCTTGTTGAATGACCGCTTGTTCTAATGCTTCCCGTGGAAAAAATGAATAATCGTCAGTCTTTAGTTGTGTGATAATTTGAGATACGGTCAACATTTGATGGTCTGTTTATGTTCGCGAAGTTAAAGGGTACAGCTCTCAATTATTATGATAATTTAAATGAAGCTTAACTTTGACGATAGTGTTAATTTACGTTGATAAAGTTCCATTAAATTTTATCGTGGATATTTCCTCTACACAAACTTAATGGCATTTTTATTTTTTTGAGTTGGATGAGCCAATTGCTGTAACGTATATATCTGGTTGTATTTGCCTTAGTCTTTATTGACTGTATAACCCCGTTTAATTGGTTATTAACATAGACAATTAATTCTGTAGATGATACCTTCTTGATTATCAGAAAGTTAATTTGAATAATTTTTCATGGGAACAGTAAGTATGTGTAAAAAAGTTAATCGAACATTAGTGAACTTACTAATCTTCCATCTGTTGGCAGGTATTACCTTACATGTTCAAGCTGCTCTTCTTTCAACGACAGCGACCGGAAATAGTCGTATAGCCATAGCACAGCCCTTGGTTCCAAATAATCTTCCCGTTGCAAATTCTTTTTGTAATACTAACTCATGCCTTTTCTATGGAGGTGATTTTGATTCAACTGCTCCAAATCCTGATGGAGTGCTTGATGTGACGAGTGGTGGAATAGATGGTACTGTTTACGTACCGTTTATTGTTCCTAATAATACGAAATGGCGCATATTTGGTCTATTTGGCAACTATTTCATGTCTCCTAATCCACCGGTTCTTAATAACGGACCCAATGTATATTGGACTATTAATACGGGTATGACTGATGGAAATGGTGGAACTCAAATTGCATCTGGTTTCTCTACAGCTGCCTTGTTAGATACAAGTAAAAATTGGATTGGCTACGAACTATATACCATTAATTCTCCAGTCTCTGTGGTTCTAGGTCCTGGTAAATATTGGATGGCAGTGGTGCCCCAAGACTCAACTGGAACCCAAATTGGTTTTTTGGCAAATACTTTAGGGGCTGGTTCCATCGGCAGATCAGCGGTGCAAGATGCATCATTCTTTAATAGTATTCATTTTAATATTAATTTTGTAAATGCTAATACGCAAATTATCAACGCTGATTTTTCAGCAGGTGTTACGGGTATCAAGCTTAAAAATTCGGGTGACTGCGAACATTTGGGTTGGCAGATTTGGGAATTTCAAAACGAATCATCTTGTAAGAAATTTATGAGTAACAGGCATTAATCTAGAGGAAAATGTCTGGTTCTATTTGTCTTAGTAGGTGATTAATTTTCATTAAAGTAATGCTTCGCATGAGGGGGCTTTGCCCCCTCTGAGTTCATTTAGATCCTATTATTTACCAATCATATGCATCAAGGTACCTCGACCAATCTTGGTGTATTTACTCCATTTTTTCCAATAATCCTTAGCTTGCTTTGTGGTTTTAGACTTACTCACAAACGGTGTCACCTCAATAAAATCAGCTTCTGTAAATCCTGCAGCAAACATCGCACGCGCTAATCTTCCATAGAGATCATGTACCCCAAGATGTCGATACTCACCTGAGAGCAAAATGCTTTTTATTTCATCTAATGACATGGACATTGCATCAGAATCAGCATCTGATTCATAGGTAATTTCAGGAAGTTCTGTTATTTCTCGATAATATTGCAGTACCTTGGCTGGATCAATGACATACCGTAATAACTCAGCTTTATCATTTACATTACAACGCCAAAAGAAAGCAGATTCTTTATGACCTTCAACTTTGCATGGCAAGTAAAACAAACTAGCGGTATGTGTTTTGCTTAAATCAATACCACTAAATTTAGCGTCAGGGTTCTTTGCTAGGATTTTATCCTTTTGCTGCTTAGTTGCTGTAATGTAACCTTGGTCAGCTATGATCTTCTGCAGATACTGATGCACTAATCTATAGGTATCATCACTGACTTTTTCTTTTAAGAAGAATAGGGCTCTATAGTGATTAGGTTGCTCCTGAGTGCGACTAAAAGAATTCATCATGATCATTGAATGCTTATGGTGCTCTTTAAATATCGACTTAAAGGTCTCTGGTGATAAATCACCCTGATCAATATCTAAAATGACACAGGAGGCATATGCAACATCTTCTAGCGTTCTACTCGACTCACCTGTAAATGAGGTAGTATTAAACAGCTTGTTTTTATCCTTATGAGTAATAATATTATTGGTCCAATATTTTTTTAAAAAAACAATTAAATCAGTCACTA
>CANGLL010000202.1 GCA_947454605.1 Methylococcaceae bacterium
CGTTGTTTTTTAGCCGTGTCTAAATCAATGCCTGAAAGTTTAAAGTCTCTTAGTGCATTATGGATAATTTTTTGTTGCGCTTTGTCTAGGTTGGCAAAGTCAGGGCTATTGGCAATGACATGATAAGCCTTGCATAGATCTTCATTTTGGCCCATTTCAGTGCCATATTCACTGAGTTTAGGCAGGCAGGCGTTATAAGCTAGGCGTAATTCATCACTATTGGCGACAGAATTAAGATGACTCACCGGTGACCAGGCTTTATTCAACTTGTCTTCTATATTCTCTATGGGTTCAACTAAGTTTTCCCAAGTGTAGTCAGTAGTCACTTCTAGGCATTGTTTGACCACGTTCCTTGCTTCATCTAATAACTGGCTGATGGCAGGTTCAATATGTTCTGGTTTAATGCTGGAAAATGCAGGTAGCTCTGATCTTAATAATAGTGGGTTAGTCATGGTGTTATTAATTGAGTGATCGAATGATTTTAAAATTTTATAGTGAGGCCGTTATAAGCTTAATGCGGTTAGTTTTTTTCTTTGGGCGGCACTGAAAAGAGTGCGGTTTTAGAGAGTTGATCATGCCAACTTAATCTGTTCTTATTGAACATTACCCAAATAAAGCCCAGCCCTAAAAAAACAGTCCAGGATAAAATGGCTGTTATGAATCTAACTAGCGCTTGTGTCCAACTTATCGGTTTTTGGTTGAGTGTCAATAATTTGATGTTCCATGCGCGTAGGCCTAATGTCTGCCCACCGTGGGTCCAAAACCAACCATAGAACAGAAAACAAACACTAATTAAATAGCTGCGGTGTAAGAAGGTGTATGTTTTTAGCGTGTCTCCATCCATAAAGAGGAGAAGTATTCCATTGGCAACCAATAAAATGGCAATAAGTAGGACGATATCGTAGAATTGTGCCGCTAAACGCCGAAAAAAACCAGGTGAAACGAGAATGTCTCTACCTGGCTTAATCTGTTGTTGGGTTGACTGGGTCAATTAAAGCTTAAATAGCGCAAGTTTTTGGCCGAAATACATGCACATTCCCATTAATGCGCCAAGCATCAACAAAGAAAAAAAGAAAGGCGGTCTGTGGAATAGAAGAATGCCAAAATCAGCTACAAAAATGCTGGTTAGTATAGGATGGTCAATAAGGCCATTTAGAATATTTTTGAACATAACAATACATTCCCGTTAATTACGCAATAGTGTGGTGCGAATGTTTAATAAGTGGTTGCCTGATCTTTGGATGTATTTAAACTGAAATGACGTTTTTCTAAAAATCAGTGGCGAGATTTTACTATAATAAAAAGACTAATGTAACAAAAAGAAGATGGATTATCGGATACAATGGCGTCAAATATTATTAATGCCACATAATTTAAAATAATAGGGTTAAAACGATTTTAAAATTCTTTAAAAAACTCATCAGCCCAGCTTTAAAAGATGCTGAGCCAGTTGCGAATAACGTTAGAGTTTATTCGCGATCTGAGCATAATATTTCGCGATCTCAAATTAGTGAAAATGCGCTGAAAGTTCTCTATAAGTTGCAAAAAGAAGGCTATAGCGCCTATCTTGTTGGCGGTTGTGTGCGCGACTTATTGCTAGGGCGCGAGCCTAAAGATTTTGATGTGGTGACTAACGCTGACCCTGAAGAAATAAAAAAGGTTTTTAGAAATTGTCGATTAATTGGTCGGCGCTTTCGTTTAGCCCACGTGCATTTTGGCAGAGAAGTGATCGAAGTAGCCACCTTTAGAGGTGCTGCTGAATCAAGTAATGATGAAAAACAAGTCCTCAACAATGAAGGGCGTTTATTACGTGATAATGTCTATGGTTCTATCGAAGAAGATGTATGGCGTCGCGATTTTACCGTTAATGCACTTTATTACAATATTAAAGATTTCTCGGTGGTCGATTATGTCAATGGCATGGCAGATCACAAAGCGGCTCAGTTAAAATTAATAGGCGACCCTGAAACAAGATTCCGTGAAGACCCCGTGCGTATGATACGTGCGGTGCGTTTTGCTGTTAAATTAGGATTCAGTATTGATGTGAAATGTGAGCAAGCCATGCATAATGTAGCTGACTTGTTATCTAGCATTCCATCCGCTCGACTTTACGATGAAGCGATAAAGTTATTTTTGTCTGGTTACGGTCTGCAAACTTTTGAGATGCTCAGGCATTATGGACTGTTTAAAGAGCTGTTTCCGGCTACTGAGCATAGTTTAGCCCTTGAAGATGACGGTTTCCCCAGGCAGTTACTGATTAAGGCGTTAGAAAATTCTGATAATAGAATTGCTGATGGCAAAACGGTGACCGCTTATTTCTTATTTGCGGCGTTTTTATGGGAGCCTGTGCAAATAAGAGCGGTAGACAAAATTGCGCGTGGTGTTCCTGAATATATTGCTTATCAGGATGCGGCGAATGAAGTTATTTCTCAGCAAGTTAAAAGTACCGCATTACCTCGACATATCACAATGGCTATGCGAGAAGTCTGGACTTTACAGAGTAAGTTTAATTCTCGTTATGGTTCCAAACCGAGTCGATTAATTACCCACCCGCGCTTTAGAGCGGGATATGATTTTCTAGTGCTACGGGCAGAGACCGGTGGTGTAGATAAGGAATTGGCAGAATGGTGGAGTAAGTATCAAGAAGCCAATGAAAATGATCAAAGAAAAATGACGCAACCACCGCGCAAGACAGCAGGTGGTAAGTCAACTCGAAAAAGAGGTTATCGACCTCGCGTTAAAAAAACGTCCCCAGGGAATGAGGCCTAAAGGTAACGGCTTAACTGACTAGCTATTATCTGTTAACTAATGGGATTAATTATGAATAACATCTCTTGTGAGCATATCACTGCTTACATAGGTTTAGGCAGTAACCTTGAAACCCCGGTTGCACAAATCAACTCAGCTCGTTTAGCAATCACTCTTATTGAAGGGGTTGAAGTGCTAGCGTTTTCTAGTTTGTATCACAGTTTACCTATGGGGCCGCAAGATCAACCAGACTATGTTAACGCAGTGATGGCCATAAGCACCTCATTGAAACCCTTAGTGTTGTTGAGATGTTTACAGGCTATAGAGAATGCGCAAGGTCGGGTTCGAATAGGTGAGCGATGGGGTGCCAGAACGCTAGATTTAGATATTTTGCTCTATGGTAATGCTGAGCTTGATTTTCCAGACTTAAAAGTACCCCATGTCGGTATAGCAGAAAGGTCTTTTGTTTTGTACCCATTGCAAGAAATTGCGCCTGATTTATGGATTCCAGGTAAAGCGGCCTTGGCTGATCTCGTGTCGCAATGTCCTTTAGATGGTCTTAGACGATTGGACTAATATGACTTATTTAAATCCCGAACAGGCGGCCTCTTTACTCACTATAAATGATTTAAAGGCAATGAAACAGAGTGGAGAAAAGATTTCCTGCTTAACGGCTTATGACGCTAGCTTTAGTGCTTTAATTGATGATGCGGGTGTCGATGTAATGCTAGTAGGCGATTCATTAGGGATGGTGATGCAAGGTCATGATACGACATTGCCTGTCACTATTTCCGACATGGTTTATCATAGTCGTTGTGTGACTCAAGCTAGGAAAAGAGCTTTTGTTATTGCCGATCTCCCTTTTATGACTTATGCGACGCCTGC
>CANGLL010000203.1 GCA_947454605.1 Methylococcaceae bacterium
ATCGGCTTCGAACCGATCGGTCGGGGGTTCGAATCCCTCCGGGCGCGCCATCTTTAAAAGAAAGCCTTACATTCGATTGTAGGGCTTTTTTATTGCCCGAGCCAGCCGATGATGAGCTGGCTAGACGCTTTGATATTTTAATTTTAAATTATCAGTTGGCGTTATTAACTAGTTCTTACCGAACTGAGCAGTTTATTAATAAAATCAGTGGTACGGCGCAAGCCTTGTTAAAGAAACAAAATATTCCCGCTATCCGTTTACAATTTGCCTTGCTGAATGAGTTACAAACCGATGTCTTTTGGAAAGAAATTAGTCTAAATCGCCTAGATCATGTGCGGGTGTCGTTGCGGGATTAATAAACATAATCTAGTGCCCACCTATACCAATTTACAAAGTTATAAAGACCGAGTGGAGTCCTATATTCGGAATCATAAGGATCACTTGGTGATTCATAAGCTTAAAACCAATAAGCCGATTACTGAGACAGAAATTAATGTGCTGGAAGACATTTTATTTGATGGCAAAACCATAGGTACTAAACAAGATTATATCGCGCATTATGGCGATAAGCCTTTGGGGGCATTTATCAGAGGTATTGTGGGCTTAGATATTACGGTGGCTCAAGATGCCTTTGCTGATTTTATTCAAGCTGGGAATTTACGCGCGGATCAGTTAACTTTTATTAATTAGATTATCCAGTATCTAACTACAAATGGCACGATTGATAAGACCTTGTTATTTGAACCACCTTTTACCAACCTACATGACCAAAGCTTATTTGGTGTTTTTGATGAAGTTGCCATAGGGCAAGTGATTAAGTTAATTGATACCGTTAATCACAATGCCTTAGTGGATAAGAAGATTACTATGTGATTGTTATTATTAGAAGATTAGAGTATCACCGCGTTTTATTATTCCCGTCGAGATAACACGAGCATAAACACCAATACTGGGTAATGATCGACCCGCAAAGGGTACGTAGACATTATTTTGTGCAATCCCTTTTTTAAATATCGCCTTATCTTGAGGTAAATCACCTTGTGCTAGAGTCGGCATGACACAACGAGGGCAAGGGTCAGTTATTTGTATTTGCACGCTGGCACCTATTTTAATCGTTTTACCTACCCAATTGTTTTCAACAAAGTCATCTTGATCTTCGGTATTAATTACGAGATTGGGGCGGAATCGTTCTACTTGGTAGCGACCCTCAGGATGAAGCTCTCTAAGCTTTGCGAGTGAACTGGTAGTTAAAATATGCAAGGTTGCATAATCAAAAAAAGTTCCGGTTGGGGCATCTCCGGCGAGAACTTCTTGACTCACTTCATCAGCTTGGCCTTCAAATTCTGGCCAAAACTGTTCTAACCTAGATTGTTGTGGTGCGCTATTTTTTAACGTAACCGAACGGGCCAGCGCGGTTGAAAGAGCGTCATTGATGTGTGCGTCGTCACCTTTCAGAACTTGACCGTCTGGTAATCTAATCCGAAGAGCCGTCAATACATCAACATTCGGCTCTGCGTTATAACTGGCGTGGTAATAAAATAAGTCGGGCCATTTTTTTGGGTTTTTGGCACTCACTACATGCCCCGTTTCATTATCCAACAAAGCAAAAGCACGATCGCCCAGTACACCATTTTTCGTGATAAAACTGGTATTCAATTCTTCGCCAATCATCGATTTGACAGGGTAGCGCCAGAGTCCTGCGACAGTAGTGACCGTTTTATTAATCATAGCATTTTTCCATTTATTGTTATTTAAGGCTGATTTTTCTGAGGCTTAGTGCTTATTAGCCAATGTATCCAATAAACCATGGAGATACTTAAAAGAATACAAATTTTGGTAAAAACATCGACATCTTGGGTTTTAATGGGTGATTCATTTAATATTTTATATTGAACCGCATTTGTACCTACTAATCTTGTAACGGCCAAATTTTCTTGATTAAAGGCGACTTTATTAATCTCAGGAATTTGATTTGGGTTGCTAATACTGGTGCGCCCTTGGCCTTCAAGTCCAAAGGCATTAAGTGACAAAAGGAATACTGATAAGCAGATTGCGATTTTTATTATTTTCATTATTTATTTCCTCGCAGGTTGATAAGTTGTCATTAATGGTGATTCGCTACTATTAACTATGCAAAAAAGGTTCGGTTAGCTTTTGCCAGGCAACATGCCTACTGATCCTGGTTTAATGCGTTTGCAGGTAACAACTACATCTTCAAGATGACACTTTTTCTTTCCACTATTAGAATCGCTACATTCGTTACAAATGGCCTTGCCGATATCTTTCACTGCTTCAACATGCCAGCCATAACCTTGTGATTGGCAAAATCTTTTGCTGTAATTTTTAATGTTATAGGGTTTTGAAGCCGTAGCTATAGCCTCGGATTCAATTGCACAGGTTGGCGACGGCAGGGTATTTGCTATAAGATCTCTATATATATATTCAGTTGCCAATACAGAACTTGAAAAAAAGGTAAGTCCTGCGATCAGGCCGAGCAAATTAAATTTCATGGTTATCTCCCGGTTATTATTTTTATAGACTTAAACGCTTGCAATATGCTTAAGTTGATAGCCTCTGAAGTTATATAAGGCTTAGTTCAAAATCCTAATATTCATTTGAGCATTTTCCTCTTCCAACTGTTGCTTAATCGGTGCGAATTTTTGGTTCTCACTTTGTTTAATCAAGAAAATACCCGCTAATATGACAAACACTGTAATACCTACATACAACCAGAATGGGTCTTTTTGTTGTGTTTTTTCCTTCATTTTTGTTACCTTTTCATTATTTTAAATCATCAATAGATGCGCCAAAGTTGATATGAAAAACCTGCCCATTTAAGACCAATGCCGGAACAGATTTCACACCCGCAGCTTCCGCCTCAGTTATTCGTTCCGTTTGCTTCCCCAAATGCACTAATTCAACTTGATACTTTGAACGATCAATAGCATCGACCACACTTTGCTCTGTTTCTAAACAAACAGGGCAACCAGCATGATAAAAAATTGCAGTACTCATATTAATGACCTCTTTATGTTTATATCGAGTCGATATTATATTAGGGGTTTAAAAGTCATGTCAATTAATTATCGAATCGAAACTATAAATCATGTAAATGTGTAATCGTCTAATAAAGGGTATTGAGCTATAGCACTAACCATTAGTATGTTTCACCATGAAAAATGGATTTGCTATAATAAGGTCAGTCTCTTAAATTATAAAAACTGTAGTCACTATGGAAAAAGCAGACTTGTTCGATTTGGTTGAACGTATTGCGGCTTTAATTCGTTCAGAAGAACGAAAAAAATGTACTGCAGTGGGTTTGCAAACAGTACATTTACAAGCCTTAAATTACTTGTCGCGCTGCAATAAATACAGTGATACTCCGGCAGCACTAACAAATTATTTGGGTATGACCAGAGGTACGGTTTCTCAGAGTTTGTCGTTATTGGAGAAAAAAGGCTATATAAAAAAAACAGTCGACATAAATGATCGACGCGTTATCCATCTTGAATTATTGCCGGAAGGCAAGACCATCTTAGAACAAGCCAGACCTGCAGAATTGTTTATTAAAGCAAC
>CANGLL010000204.1 GCA_947454605.1 Methylococcaceae bacterium
AGTCGATTTTGATGATTTGATTTTATTGCCGGTGTTACTGTTTCAGCAACATCCGCCTATTTTAGAAAAGTGGCAAAATAAAATCCGGTATTTGTTAGTGGATGAATATCAAGACACTAACATTACCCAGTATCAACTCGTTAAGCTGATTGCCGGTAAGTTAGGGCGTTTTACCGTGGTGGGTGATGATGATCAATCTATTTATGCGTGGCGTGGTGCACAACCTGAGAACTTAGCGCAATTACAGAAAGATTTCGCGCGGTTACAAGTGGTTAAACTAGAACAAAATTACCGCTCTACGGGGCGTATTCTTAAGGTGGCCAATCATTTAATTGCTAATAATCCGCATACGTTTGAAAAACGTTTGTGGAGTGAGTTAGGCTATGGTGATCCACTCAGAGTCTTAAGCCATAAGAATGATCAAGTTGAAGCGCAACAAGTGGTCTCTGAAATTGTGCATCACAAATTTAGAAACGGCAGTCGGTTTCAGGATTACGCGATCTTATATCGCGGCAATCATCAATCTCGCTTATTTGAACAAAGCCTCAGGGAAAATAACATCCCCTATCTAATCAGTGGTAGCACGTCATTTTTTGCTTATTCTGAGGTAAAAGATGTATTGGCCTATTTGCGTTTGTTTGTTAACCCCGATGATGATGCCGCCTATTTACGAGTGATTAATACTCCCAGAAGAGAAATTGGTCCCACTACCTTAGAAAAGCTGGGCGGGTATGCCAACGAACGTCATATTAGTTTATTTGCCGCGAGTTCTGAGTTGGGGTTAAGTCAAAAACTCTCTGAGAAGTCGATCCAGCGTTTACATAAATTTAAAGATTTAATCACTGAGACTACTCAACAGATTGAGCGTGGTGATACTTTTGAGGTGATTGAAGACTTTATTGCTCGCATTGGCTATGAGCAGTTTTTAAAAGAAGACAGTAAATCCAAAGAAGCTGCAGACCGTAAGATTAAGAACGTTTTTGAGCTGGTTGAATGGTTAAAACGCATTGCCGATAAAGAAACTACCGAACAAAAACCGTTAGCAGAAATCGTCGCCAAAATACTCCTGATGGATATTATGGAGCGAAACCAAGAAGAGGAAGCAATAGAGCAAGTCAGCTTAATGACCTTACATGCGGCTAAGGGCTTGGAGTTTCCGCATGTATTTTTAATTGGTATTGAAGAAAATATTCTGCCGCATCAAAACAGTATTGAAACAGATAATATTGAAGAAGAGCGGCGTTTAGCTTATGTGGGCATTACCCGCGCGCAACGCACCTGTACTTTTAGCTATTGCACACATCGTAAACGCTATGGCGAAATCACTGAATGTGAACCCAGCCGATTTTTAAATGAACTCCCTGCCGAAGATTTGGAGTGGATTAATAAAAACCAACTCGCTCCGGAAGTGATTAAAGAGCGCGGAAAAGCCAATCTGGCTAATTTAAAATCGATGCTTTCGTAATTAGATTTAATAATTAGAGGTAGCGGTAACAACTATTTTCAACATACTTCCGATTTATTCACCACCAACAATAGGCATGACAAAGAGGATAACTATATATATCTATAATTAACAATAACTTAGCAACTCATTTTCAATCTGTCTGATAACATCATCCCAGTCACCCCTATCTGATTGTCTAAATAATTTAGCCGAAGGATACCATGGACAATCAGCTCTATTAAGCATCCAGCGATAATCAGGCACATAAGGCAAAAGTATCCACACATCCTTGCCTAAAGCCCCCGCTAAATGCGCAACAGAGGTATCAACTGATATAACTAAATCCATTTCATCAATTAAGGCGGCTGTATCAGAAAAATCACTCAAGAATTCAGTGTGAATAATTATATTGTTATTAGACGATATAAATATCTGATCAGTGGTTCTAATTTCTTTTTGCAGACAATGAAACTCTATTGGAAGCTTTAATAAAGTTGCAATCTTTTCAAATGGTATACTTCGATTATGATCGTTTTTATGTGCAATAGAACCGGACCACACTAAGCCAATTCTTGTTTGAGCTTTATTGCCAATTCTCTTTTGCCATTTATTTTTCTTAACAATATCCGCGTATAGATACGGCACTTCATTAGGTATTGTTTCTACCGTTGTTTTAAATGCCAATGGCAAGCTCATTAAAGGACAATGATAATCAGACTCCGGTAAAACTTTACCCATTTCAATTAATGTAAATTGACCAGCCAGAGTTGAGGCGATCTTTATAAATTCGGACGGCAATTCTAAAATAACATGAGCGCCAAGTTGTTCAGCTAACTTAGCGTAACGAATAAACTGAATGGTATCGCCCAATCCCTGTTCAGCATAAATCAAAAGTGATTTATTCTCGATTATCTCCTGGCCTAGCCATAACGAAGACCGAAAATGCCTTAATGGTTTACCGAGATCAGATTTCCATCTCCACTCATATAGCAACCACCCCTCTAAGAATTCACCTTGTAATATTTTTAGTATTGATTTATTCCAATACGCATCGGCAAAAGTTGGGTTAATTTTTATGGCCGTATCGTAATTTTCAATTGCCCCATCGAATTTTTTTAATTCTTGAAGTGCTTTACCTCGGTTTGAGTATGCCTCTGCATAATCTGGCTTAAGTAAAATCGCTTGATCATAATTTACGACAGCTTCCTCAAATTTTTTAAGCTCTTGAAGTGCATTTCCAAGGTTTGAGTATGCCTCTGCATAATCTGGCTTAAGTGAAATAGCTCGATCATAATTTACGACAGCTTCATCGATTCTTTTAAGTTCTTGAAGTGTATTGCCTCGATTGGAATAAGCTTCCGCATAATTTGGATTTAAATAAATAGTAGTATCATAATTTTCTAGTGCTTCATCAAATCGTTTTAAACCCTGAAGAGCGAGTCCACGATTGTAATAAACTTCAGGATCACGCTTGTTATTAAAAATTGCAGAATTATAGCTTTGCAAAGCTTCATCGAGACGCTTAAGATCTTGTAAGAGATTACCTCGGCTTGAATAAGCAGCTGCATAATCAGGCTTAATTGCAATGGCTCGATCATAATTGACTAAAGCTTCATCAAATCGCTTTAGTTCTTCCAAAACAAGCCCACAGTTGTAATATGCCTCAGGATAACTCGAATTAATTGAAATTGCATGCTGATAAGACGTGACAGCTTCTTCCAATCGTCCTAATTTTTTTAATACAAGACCACTATTTGAATAAGCAAAAGCATAGTCTGATTTAAGTGCAATAGCACGAGCGTAACTATCCAATGCCTCATCGAATCGACCTAGTTCTTTGAGTGCATTACCTTTATTATTTAATGCTTGAGGTTGATTTGAATTTAATAGTAATGAGCGCCCAATAATTTGTATACCTTCTTCTAATTTGCCTTTTTGAAAGGAAATCATCGCTAGATCATTTAAAAAGTCAATATTTCCAGGGAAACTTTGAAGCAATTTCTTGTACTGCGCTTCTGCCGCATCCAACTGACCCGACTGATGCAGCGCCATAGCGTCTTGCATTATTTTAATTTGCTTAGGGGACAATTCCTTGTTCTTTTTTGGCTTCATATATAT
>CANGLL010000205.1 GCA_947454605.1 Methylococcaceae bacterium
AGTTTGCACGGCACAAATTGCTGCGCCACGCGCTTGGCCTAATTTTAATGCCGAATCCGCATTTTTATGCATAAACACCTGCTCAATCGCCATGTGTTCCGGCTGATAGTTATCAACAATTTCTATGAGCCCATCAAAAATCTGCTTAAGCCGATCAGGAAAGTAATCCCCTTTAATTTTTATACTGCCACTGGCTATATAGCGATAGCCTCTAGATGAGTTTTCAATAATGCCATAACCCGTTAATCTTGAACCTGGATCTATCCCTAAAATTCTCATCAAGTCTCTGTGTTTGAGTTATAAAACATGTTCTAAAACAAACAATAATGACGGATCAGTACTATAAAAATCTGCATTTTCTCGCACAATGTCTCTATCAGCCACGCCCCCAAAACCAATCACATAAGCACCGGCCTGTTTCGCCTCTAAATCTGTTTTACCATCACCAATCATCACCAGGGAGGCAGATTTTTTCAATCCAGCCACCACAACCGCTTTACCTCCGGTTCTAGCTAAGGGTGAATCTTGATCAAATCCAGCATAAGCCCCTGTCGCATCAAAATACACATCAACCGCATGCACATGACTTTCAGGCAAACCTAAATAAACCGCTAAAGGCAACAAGGCTTGCCTCAAACCACCACTAATAATATGAACAGTCTTACCTTGTGCGATTAAGGTACTAAACACCTCTTTAACACCCGACACAATCTCAGCTATATACAAATCTGCCACCCACTCTATGCTCGCTTTATCGGGTTTAATCAATGACAAACGTCGATCATAAATAGCTTCTAAAGGTAACTCTCCATTCATAGCCGCATCGGTTAACTTAGACATTTCTGCCCCCATGCCGACTCTGCGCGCCAACTCATCAATCCCTTCTATTTTGCTTAAAGTGCTATCACAATCAAAGCAAATAACATCAAAACTCATAACTTCCCGAAAAACAAGGTTTAATTAAAGCGTGCAGTTTACCAGCTTTGCTATAATCTCGGTATTACCCAATGGCTACCCCTATGCAAAAATTGACACCTTTATTCAAGCCTTTCATCAAAAATAGCGGATTTAGCCTACAAAGTGCTTTATTGGCGACCGTATTAATTCCCTTAATCATCGCCGTTAGCATTAATATCTATCAAAACTACTCACCCCGATTAGTACCTGACGTTACTTTTTCTACGCTAACCGGTGAAAAAATTGCCTTAAAAGCACTGCAAGGTAAGCCGGTATTAGTCACTTTTTGGGCATCAGATTGTCCCGAATGCCTTAAAGAAATACCTATTTTTATAGAGCTTTATGAAAACTATCACAGTAAAGGCTTAGAAATAATTGCGGTTGCCATGCCCTATGACCCGCCTAATCATGTGATTGCCCTCAATCAAGAAAAACACATCCCTTACCCGATTGCCCTAGATTTAGATACCGAAGTCGTACATGCTTTTGATAATGTACAAGTCACCCCGACGACTTTTTTAATTAATCCTCAAGGTATTGTTGATTTAAAAATAATCGGTAAATTTGATATTAACGCACTAAGAACTCACATCGAAACTTTTATAAAAGGATAACCCATGCTCTGGCTTAAAGCACTTCATCTCATTTTTATGGTCACTTGGTTTGCTGGCTTATTTTATCTACCTCGACTCTTTGTTTATCATGCTATGAGCTCAGATGAAATCAGCAATGAGCGCTTTAAAATCATGGAACGTAAACTTTACTACGGCATTATGACGCCAGGTATGATCATCACTTTTATCTTTGGTATTTGGATGTTAACCGATTACGCGTGGGCTATTTATGGGCAAAGTGGCTGGTTACATGCTAAGCTCACTCTACTATTTATCATGGTGATTTATCATATTTATTGTGGTTTATGGCTAGTAGACTTTAAACATAATCGCAATCAACACAGTCATGTGTATTACCGCTGGATGAATGAAGTACCGGTATTATTTTTAGTCGGCATCATCATTTTAGCCGTGGTTAAACCTTTTTAATCTTAATGTAATAATGGCATATTAACTGCATACATCATTCAAGACCTTATTTTAACCTTGAGTACCTCTATATATGCGTATTTTTACCGTCCTGCTGATCAGCCTAACTTTACTATTCAGCACTGTAAGTTATGCAAAATCAACGCCTACGGTAAAAGCCCCTTATTCTTTAATCAAACAACTTACGATCATTACCCTAGGCGAAGGCCAAATACACGATTCCTTTCGCCTGCCGGCCCGCATAGAACTTGATCAACAACATGTAGCCCGTATAGGCGCTACTGTTACAGGACGCATCATCCAAACAGAAACCGTATTAGGCCAAGAGGTCGCTAAAGGCGAACAACTCGCCACGCTTAATAGCAATGAGCTTGCTGAAGCGCAGTCCATGTATTTAAAAAACGCCTCTCAAACACATTTAAGACAATTAGCTGTTAATAGAGCAGAACGCTTACTGGATAATGGCGTTATTGCTACCGCTAATTTACAAGAACGCATCGCAGCCTTGGAAGAAGCCCAAGTAGACTTACACACAGCTACTGATCACTTACGCGCCTTAGGAATGACCGATAAAGATCTTAGCCAATTATCAAAAACCAAAATCATTCATTCCATCTTACCGATCACCTCCAGCATACACGGCACCATTGTGGAGCGCAACGTGACGGTTGGCCAAGTGGTGCAACCGGCAGATGCGTTATTCACCGTAGCCGATTTATCACATGTCTGGATCGTAGCAGAACTTCCAGAACAACAAGCCAGCTGGGCCCACAAGGGCGATGCTGCTGAAATCAACATCCCTGCATTACCCGAAGCTCACCTGACCGGTACACTCAATTATGTTGCAGATATGGTAGATGCCAGCACGCGCACCGTTACGGTGCGCATAGAATTACCCAACCCCCATCGGGATTTGAAACCGAATATGTTGGCTAGCCTACTCATTAAAAAGCAAGGCACGCAAGAACTGATCTTACCGGATACGGCTGTCATCCGAATTAATAATAAAGACCATGTATTTAAAGAAATTAACACGGATGAATTTGAGCTGATTCCCGTGGAGTTAGGCCCTCGCCATGACAATGTACGCCCCATTATCAGCGGCTTACAACAAGGTGACAAAATAGTCACCGAAGGTAGCTTTCATTTAAACAGCGAGTTACAAAACAAAAAACCGGACTAAGCCATGTTTGAAGCACTCATTAGAGGCAGTTTAAATAGTCGTATTCTGGTGTTAGCCCTCGCCGTCTGCATGATTGTTTTTGGCATTTTTGCCTTCAAAAACTTATCCGTTGATGCTTTTCCTGATGTTACCAATGTCCAAGTTCAAATCGCTACCGAATCTCGGGGGCGCTCACCCGAAGAAGTAGAACGTTTTATTACGGCGCCCTTGGAAATAGCCATGACCGGTTTGCCTAACTTAACCGAAATGCGCTCACTCAATAAAAACGGTCTGTCTTTAATCACTTTAGTGTTTACCGATGAAACGGATGTTTACTTTGCTAGACAGTTAGTGATGGAACGCCTTATAGAAGTGAGTCATAGGAT
>CANGLL010000206.1 GCA_947454605.1 Methylococcaceae bacterium
CCACATTCTAAAACACGGATGTTTTGCTTTTCTGATAAAACGGTTTGAGCTTCAGGTGTTAAGCTGGGGGCAATAATCACTTCAACAAATTGACGTTTAATGATTTCAGTTGCTGTTTCTGCATCTAATGTTTGGTTAAAAGCAATAATGCCACCAAACGCAGAAGTGGGGTCTGTTGCATACGCTTTATCGTAAGCGCCCAATAAATTATCAGCTTCGGCCACGCCACAAGGATTAGCGTGTTTAACAATGACGCAAGTGGGTTTAGCATTGAAGGATTTAACACATTCTAAAGCGGCATCGGCATCGGCAATGTTGTTATAAGATAATTCTTTACCTTGTAATTGACGTGCTGCCGCAATAGTGCCAGATGCAGGTGCTTTTTCTCGATAGAAAGCGGCATTTTGATGAGGGTTCTCACCATAACGCATAGTTTGGCTACGATAAAATTGTAAATTAAGTGTTTCAGGAAATTGTGTGCCACTTAAGTTGCCTAAATAAGTAGCAATCGCTGTGTCATAACGTGCCGTATGTTCGAAGCTCTTTAAAGCTAATTTAAATCGAGTTTGGGCAGATAACGCATTAACCGTATTTTTTAGTTCAGCAATCGTTGCTGCGTAATCGTTGGGATCAACCACTATAGCTACATCGGCATGATTTTTAGCCGCTGCTCTAATCATAGTAGGGCCTCCGATATCAATATTCTCGATAGCGGTCTCGAAATCACAATTTGGATTTGAAATGGTTTGCTCAAACGGATAAAGATTAACCACGACCATATCAATGGGTTTAATGCCATTGTCAGCCATGACAGTGTCATCAATTCCACGGCGCCCCAAGATGCCACCATGTACTTTGGGATGTAGGGTTTTAACACGACCATCCATCATTTCAGGAAAGCCCGTGTAGTCTGATACTTCGGTCACGGGAATGTTATTTTCAGCTAGGGTTTTTGCAGTTCCACCTGTAGATAGAAGTTCTATACCTAGATCACTCAATGCTTTAGAAAAGTCAATAATGCCAGTTTTATCTGACACGCTGATCAGAGCTCGAGTTATTTTTTTATTCATGCAAACCTTTGTTTATTTATGGGTAGTGATAGATGGGTGGTATAGCGAAAAACTTGTTTGTTCCGCAAGTTTTAAGAAATATTGTACTGTTCTAATTTTTTGCGAAGAGTGCTTCTACTTAAGCCTAAAGATTTAGCCGCTTTCGTTTGGTTGTAACCGGCATGCTCTAATGCGGCCTCTAATAGAGGTTTTTCAACTTCATTAATGACGAGTGCATGCAAACCAATGGCATCATGACCACTCAATTGATTTAGGTATTGTTCAATCGATTGTTTTACATAGACTGATAGAGGTAAAAGCATAGTGCTTTTAGTGTCCATATTAATAATCTCAGAATTCTTTAGTGATACATTCGATGTCATTAACACTATCCAGATTTAAAAATTAAAGGCTAAATTAACTTGCAATATTTGTTCGGTTGGACATTGAGCTTGATTGACTTTATTTTTCGTATCTTGATGAATGTTATCAATATGATTGAAATACCAAGATATATGTTTTCTAGCTATTCTAACACCGGTAGTATTTCCATAGAAACTATAGAGATGTTCTAAATGGGTTAACAATGTTGATTGTATAACTGACTGTGTTGGTTTCTCTAATGTTTCCCCAGTGTCTAAGAAATGATTAATTTGTGAGAATAACCAAGGATTTCCTTGCGCTGCTCGCCCGATCATAATGGCATCAGCTCCCGTATTTTTAAGTACGGATTGGGCTTTTTCAGCTGAGTCTATGTCGCCATTAGCCACTATTGGGATATTAACAGCTTTTTTTACGGCTTTAATCGTCTCGTATTCGGCGTCTCCATTAAATTTACAAGCGCGTGTTCTGCCATGTAATGTGAGCGCTGATATACCGGATTGTTCAGCAATTTTAGAGATTTCTACTGCATTACGATTTTGTAGATCCCACCCCGTTCTTATTTTAAGCGTAACAGGTACATCTACAGCATTAACCACAGCGTCTAATATTTTTTTTACTAAGACTTCATCTCTTAATAAGGCTGAACCTGCTGCAACAGAGCAGACTTTTTTTGCAGGACATCCCATATTAATATCGATAATATGAGCGCCATGATCAACATTAAACTTCGCTGCTTCAGCCATTTGCTGAGGATCGGTACCTAAAATTTGTACAGAGCGTAAACCAGACTCACCCGTATGATCAGATTTTAGTAGTGTTCTTTTATGATAGCGTAAGGCTGGATTTGATGCAACCATCTCAGAGACGGTCAAGCCGGCCCCCATTTCTTTACATAATTCTCTGAATGGCCGGTCCGTAATGCCAGCCATAGGGGCAAGAATTAATTTGTTTTTTAATGAATAGGTACCGATTTGCATCAAATCCTTTGAGTGATCCGTTTATCTGGACTCTGAAGTATCTGTGTCTTCGTTCCAAATAGGATTATCACGATCTTCTGGGTTTAATTTAGCCGCATCTTCAGGATAAATGTGCCAGAAAGACTTATCAATTTTTGCGTTGCTGTAACCTTCTTTTTTCTCGTGGGTGAACGGACACCACCAGTTTTCGACAATCTTAACCATGTAAGCGTGCCATTCAAATACGGCCACACTCACTGGGCAATACCATGTGCAGTTTAAGATCCAGTAAAGTTTTGATTGTGCCATGCTAAGTTTAAAAGAACCATCCATTGTGATTTGGTTTTTTAAATCATAACGGTGTGAGCTTCTTTCTGGCAGAAAATCAGAGAATTTTTTTATGTTTTTACCACCGATCAATATCAAGTGGTAGTAAGTGAGATACGCACTCAAAAAAACAAAAGGTAAAGTTAATATAGGCAAATAGACAAATACCAAACCGATAGCTCTTCGTAAAACAGGTACTTGGTTATGATTCTTGCCGATCTCTACACGACTACATGATTCGCAGGCTTTCATTAATTTAATTTCCTCATTTAAGTGATAAATATTATTTTATGGTACGCACGAATGAGTGTTTCATTAGTGCTAATTTTGAAACGTCTATAAAAAACTATATTTTATAATGGTAATAAAGAAGGCTCAATGCTTTTATAAACTTGATGATACCGAACAGAAGAATGTTTTTAAATATTCACTTTCGGGTGAGGCTGGATCAATAGGATGATCAGGGCCTTGGCCGCCCGATGCAAAAAACACTAAATGTCTGTCAATATGACGACCTGAACTACGCAATATTTCATGTAGATTTTCACGACTTAAATGAAACGAACACGAGGCAGAAATTAGAATGCCATTTTTAGATAATACTTGTAATGCCAGATGGTTAAGTCGTCTATAGGCCTCATAACCCAATTTAAAATCCTTTTTACGCTTAATGAGAGCAGGGGGGTCTAAAACGATAATATCATAGACTTGATTATCTAAGCGGGCTTGCTTAAGGAATTCAAACACATCACTGCGTACAAATTGCATCTTATCAGCCACCTGATTAAGATGAGCATTTTCTTGAGCGATAGCTAAGGCGCCCTC
>CANGLL010000207.1 GCA_947454605.1 Methylococcaceae bacterium
ACTTCTCGTTACAATGTGAGTAAACAAAGCTTAAGTTCATAACATTAAAGCTTAGGTCTATAACATTATCGCTTTAATGTGAGTAACCTAAGCTCCGGTTGGTGATACGCTCGTGATAATGTTTGGAACTAAAGCTTTCTTTAGCCAAACTAAAGCGATAAATCCCTAAGTGTAAGCTTTAATGTGTTTTTAGCCGTCGAGACGGCCATTAAATACTTCGTTATGGAAAATAAATAATTTTATTTTCCATATTAATAATGTATGAATACAGCAGATTGAGATAAAAAACCTTAAAAATCATTAATTTATTTTTACTCGTTTAACGATAAAGATAGCTATATTAAGTTAAGAGCCTATAGTGACTGTTCCCCCTGTCATCTTATAGAGGTTCCAAATGACAATAGTTGCAAAGCTAGACTTTATACAACTCAACAATGCCCTTAAACTGGTTTTCTGCAGAAATGTTTCAAGTAAATTAGCCAATGTGGCCATTTTTCCTACCATCGACATCCCTATCGCCACTATTAATACCTTAATAGATGAGTTTGAAACGGCTATAGTAAATGCAAAAGATGGCAGTCATATCGCCGCTCTGCTTTTGCAAGATAAAGTAAAACAAATCAACGAGATGTTTCATCTATTAGTCAATTATGTCAATAAAGTCGCTAAAGGCGATGAGACGATTATTGCCCAAAGTGGTTTCAACGCATCAAAAGTACCTACCCCTCATCAAAAGGCAGAATTAGCAGTAAAGTCTGGCGCAAGTAGCGGTATTGTTATTGTTGATATCAAAGCGGTTAAGGGTGCAGTGGCTTACAATATTATCTTTAAAAAAGAAACAGATGAAAAGTATTCTGAGCCGGTGACGAGCACTTATGTACAGCATGAATTTACAGGCTTAACTCCAGCGACTTATTATTACTTTTGTTTTAATACCGTTTCTAAAGAAGGTGTTTCTGATTACTCCGACCCTGTTATTAAGTTAGTTGAATAAATAAACCCTCCCCCCTCCTTTGGTTTGGATAAATGATCATCAAACCAGAGGTTAACTAGTCAATGATTTGTGCTCATGAATCATCTTGTTTTTAGCCGGTATTCCTCATTCCCGCTGCGATAGCATTAATCGAACGGAGCAGTGGTTTCATCCAAAGACTTTCGGTCGTATTATTTGCATTAACATCCCGTACCTTACGTAGCAAATACACCTGTAAGTAATTAAGCGGTCCAAGATAGGCTTCTCGACGATGTAAGGAGTCTGATAGAGCAGGATTCTCTGACAGTAATCGGTCCGTATTCGCAACTTTTAGAATCCAATCCACAGAAAGTTTGTATTCATGAGCAATTAAGCCATGAACGCGCTGACTGGTCTCAGGGTCGATACATAAGCTGGCATATTCCTTTGCGATATTCATGTCAGATTTGCTAAGCGCCATTTGAGCATTACTTAACAGGTTGCGAAAAAATGGCCAATCACGGTACATCTCCTGCAACTTTTCCAAGCGCTCAGGTTTACCCTCACACCATTTTGAAAGACTCAATCCAATGCCATACCAAGCCGGAAACGTTTGCCTTGACTGTGCCCAAGAAAAGACCCAACCAATTGCACGTACTGAGTTTTTTGAACGATCACTTTTTTTACGGTGAGAAGGGCGTGAGCCGATATTAAGTCCGCCCATCTCACTGGTCGGTGTGGCTTCGTAAAAATAGTCCAGAAAGCCTAGTGAGTGTTCCGTGAGTGCACGATAGCCTTGTTCGCCAATTTGAGCCAGTTCATCCATCACGGCTAGGTCTTCGGAACGGTCGCTTTGCACGGGTTGTACGAGGCTGACACTGGCCTTAAGTAGACCCGTTACGCCCATGGTTAATTCATAAACGGCGGTTTCCATATTATTATAACGGTAGAACAGCACTTCACCTTGTTCGGTGAATTTGATCTGACCACGCACCGTGTCAGGTGGCTGCGCCAGAATTGCTTCGTGAGTAGGTCCGCCGCCGCGTCCTACTGTACCGCCTCTACCATGAAATAACCGACACTTGAGTCCGTGTTGTTCGACGATGGCGATAATTTGGCGTTGGGCTCGTGATAGTCCCCAAGATGAGGCCATAATACCGCCGTCTTTACAGGAGTCAGAATACCCGAGCATGATTTCTTGATTGTCGCCAGAAACGCGCAATAATTCACGATAGACTGGCGTGCCAAATAACTGAGTGAGTACTTCTTCAATCCGGTTGAGGTCGTCTATGGTTTCAAACAAGGGACTCACCCCAAGATGACAATGCCAATGACCGCCAATACGTCCTACCAAGCCGCTTTGTGCTGCTAGTAACATCACTTCCATAATATGACTGGCATGGTGCGTCATGGAAATAACGTATTTACTGAAACAATCCGGCCCGATTTCCTGTCTCATACGCGCCATCACCTCAAAGGTTTCTAAGGTGTTGCGGCTGGTCGTAGATAAGACGGTGCGGTCGAACATGAGTCCTCCCGGTGCAGCGATGGCCTCACTTAATAAGTCGATACGCTGACTTTCATCCAAAGCCAGATAATCAACTTGTATTGCCGCTGCCAGAATTTCTGCTACCGCCTCAGAGTGTCGGGTGGATTCTTGACGCACGTCCAGTTGCATCAAATGGAAGCCAAAGGTTTCAGCCAGACGGATTAAATCATGTAGTTCCAAGCCTGCAATAGCGGCATCGCCGTGACCGCGTAAGGACGTGTCTATCAGACGTAGATCATCCAAAAATGCATTTATACCCAGATACGCATGACTATTCGGCAAAACTGGCTTGCCTTGCAAATTTAGTTGAACCTGCAATAAAGAGCACTCCATGCGATACTTCATCAAGGTCAGTTTGTGGCGGTAAGGCTCTTGTAAATAGGGTTTTTCCAGCTCTGTAACCGTGGCACCTAGAAGGGTTCGATCGCTTTCTAAGCTATTTATAAATTCTTCTGATAATTCACAGAAGCCATCCGAATGAGAAAGTTGGCCGCGCAATTCATCAAGGCGACGGACATATTCTTGTAAAATAGTGTGTGCCTGCATACGCAAAGCCAATACAGTCGTTTCTGAGGTGACATTAGGATTACCATCCCGATCGCCCCCAATCCAAGAACCGAACTTTAAAAAACTGGGTATTCGGATTTGTCGCGCCACTTCTTCACCATAAACATCACTCATTGACCGTTCAAAATTACGGTAAACGCGTGTCGTTGCCTCGAAAAGTGAAAGAGGGAAAAAGAACAGTCCCGCATCAATCTCATCGACAACGCCTAATTTACGTGCTCGTACCTCGTCAGTTTTCCAAAGCATTTGAATCTGACATTGCAGACGATTGACTGCTTCATCATGAAAATAGCCTTTAATAGGGTTACCACCTAACATTTTTAGCGATAGAAATATATTACGTAAGGCGCTTTTAACAGTGCGACGTTTGACTTCTGAAGGATGTGCCGTTAATACGGGTAAATATAACAACTCATTAAGTAGCACCTGGAGTTTATCTGCACTGACGCCTGATTCTTTAAGTGTGAGCAG
>CANGLL010000208.1 GCA_947454605.1 Methylococcaceae bacterium
AAAATCAATAATATCCTCACCTGCCGCTCGGGCTTTGGCTTTTAAATCATTAACAATATTAAAAACGTAGGGAGGTAAGCGACTTATTCTATGAAATTCTTGCATTAGCAGTTCTTGAGTGGCCCAAGCTTGAGTAAAATTAAAAAAAGTAACCTCTCAACAATCGGCTGAGCAGGAAGTTACAAAAAAACAGCTTAAATTACTGATGTTAATCATCAATGTCAAATATTAGCGTTCATTAAGCTAGTTAACGCTAATAAGTCTATCAATTTAAAGATAAGATTTGCGCAACTCTGGCCAAATCTTCTGGCGTATCCACACCCGCTTGCGGTGTTTTATCAACGACACTCACCGCAATAGCTTCACCGTGCCACAATATTCTCAATTGCTCTAGCGCTTCAATGGTTTCTAGTGTTGAGGACTCCCAGGCACAATAGCGCTCCAAGAACCCCACCGTATACGCATACATACCAATATGACGTAGATAATCTATCTTACCGCTTGGCTCTCCAGCAACTGATTTAAAACTATCCCGCTCCCAAGGAATGGGGGCACGGCTAAAATACAAAGCATAACTCAGTTTACTAAGTACCACTTTGACGGCATTTGGATTAAAGATCTCTTCTGCTGATTCGATCTTTGCAGCCAACGTAGCAATCCCCGCCAGTTTTTGATTCGCTAAAGCCTGAGCGACTTCACTGATCAAAGCAGGCGGTATTAAGGGCTCATCACCCTGTAAATTAACAATGATTTGATCACTGGCCCAACCGCAAAGTCCAGCCACTTCAGCTATTCTTTCGGTACCACTTTGGTGATTTGGATTTGTCATCACAACACGAATGCCTAAAGCTGTCACCGCGGCTTGGATTTGCTCATTATCAGTAGCGACGACTATTTCTTCAGCTCCTGCTTCTTGCGCACGTTCACACACGTGAGCAATCATAGGTTTTCCTGCGATATCTAATAAAGGTTTTCCTGGTAATCGCGTAGATGCAAACCGAGCGGGTATAACAACTTTAAACTGCAAACTCATTTATATAAGGCGTCTGTTTCTTCGGCACTTAAGGTGCGTGCTTCATCTTCAAGCATAACAGGGATATCATCACGAATAGGAAAGGCTAAGCGGTCAGCACGACAAATCAATTCTTCTTTCGCTTTGTCATAATGCAACGGACTCTTGCACAATGGACACGCCATAATTTCGAGTAATTTAGAATCTATCATGCTTTTCTCTTTAGTAAATTTAATAGTTGTTCAGAAAACAAAGGCTCCGGCGCTGCTTTAACCGGCAAATACCAATGTTGATGATTTACGAATCCCGTACATTTTACGGCATCTTTTTCAGTCATTAAAACGGGTTTATCATCTCCCCATAAAATATCACGTGCTGTGTATTGGTGATGATCAGGAAAACCATGTCCTTTACATAACAATCCTGCTGACTTCAGCAAGTTAAAAAATCGTTGTGGATTACCTATACCCGCGAAAGCATGACACGCTAAGCCTTTAAATTCGATTAATTTCTTTGTTTCACCTGTCAGGCAATTAATTAGTTCATCACCCAGTAATTGCATGGAAAGCTCGCCTTCTTCTCTCGGCTCACCATTAACAATCACTAAATCAACGGTTCTTATTCGATCAATTGGCTCTCTTAAAGGGCCCGCGGGTAAACAATAGCCATTCCCAAAGCGTCTATCGCCATCAATGACAACAATTTCGATGTCTCTATGCATTGAATAATGCTGTAAACCGTCATCTGACACAATAATGTCGCATTGTGCTTGTTCAATGAGTAACTTTGCCGCTTCGACACGAAGAGGTCCCACAGCAACAGGGCAAGCAGCCCGCTTAGCCATTAATAATGCTTCATCTCCCACTTCACTGGGATTACTCTCTGCGGTAACACGTTGTGGCCAAACGTCAGACTGACCGCCATAACCTCGACTAATAATGCCCGGTTTATAACCCGCTGTTTGCAAAAAATCAGCTAACCAAATAGTGAGTGGGGTTTTACCCGTTCCACCCACGGTAATATTACCCACTACAATAACAGGGACAGACAGTTGTTGCTTTTTAAGTACCCCTATTCGATACAGAAACTTTCTAAACTTAACAACATCTCTAAACAAAAAGCCCAATGGCATTAACCCTGCACCGATAAAATGATCTTCATACCAAATATCACTTATCCAGCGCGTAAATGTTTTTTTCATGTCGTATATTAGATGAGGTTAATGCTAGGTATTTTATCCTAAGACCTGCTTAGACTGCTTATTTTTCCTTCCTATGCCCGCATAAGCTATGATAAACGCCAGTAAACAACATGCCGAAGCAATAGAAAATATAATACTACCGCCCAAAGACTCCCAATATTGTCCGCTGTAAAGACTACCTAAAACACCTCCGATTCCAAAACTTAAACTGTTATACAACGCTTGTCCTTTACCCTGATGGTGCTCACCAAAATATTGATGTACAAAATGAATGGCTACTACATGTGTACCGCCAAAAGTAGCGGCATGTAAAACTTGGGCTATTACTAATACTGGCAAGTGCTCAGGAAGCCATGCGATAAGCAACCAGCGGACGGAAGCTAAACATAAACTGACTAATAAAATAGCTCTCAATGAGCATCTTATTAAGAGTGGCTTCATAAACAAAAATAAAACGATTTCAGCAACAACCCCTAACGCCCAAAGCCCCCCAATTAACGTTGAACTATAGTGCAAATTTTTCAGATAAATGGAATAAAAAACATAATAAGGGGCATGAGAAATTTGCACCAACATATTAACGATAAAAAACACAATCACTTCTGGTTTTTTTAATATCGGCAATAACTTTAAGCCCGTCGTTTTTGATTTATCAATCGCTGCTTCAGGCGTGGTTAATGTAGTCACCGCACTTAAAATAAATAAGCCTAATAAACAGTAGACTAAGCCTTGAATCGATTGCTGTTCAAACAGCCATCCCAAAACCAACACAGCCACTATGAAACCGATCGACCCCCAAAGTCTAATCTGACTATAACGATAAGCGTGTTCTTTTAAATGATAAAGCGTAATCGCTTCGAATTGAGGCAGTACCGCATTCCAAAAAAAGCTAAAGATTACAATTAATACAGCGAACCAAACGTACTGCTCAATCCACAAAAAACCGGCAAAAAACACGGCCGTCAATATTGTAGCCAAGCGAATCATACGCACACTTTTACCGGTATGATCTGCTATCCACCCCCATACATTAGGCGCAACAATTTTTGTGCTTATCATTAAGGCCGAAAGCTGGCCAATTTCAGCGTGATTAAAACCAATATATTTTAGATATAAACTCCAATAAGGTACAAAGGCACCTAGACTGGCAAAATAAAATAGATAAAGGCCTGATAAGCGCCAGTAAGGAATGTTCATAATGTCTGGGTAGAATAAAAACCCTATAAGGAGGGCAACCCTGATGGGCTGCCCCTAAGAATGCTTAACGTAGAATAGCTAAACCGGAATCTACATTTGCATTTTGCGCGCGATGTCT
>CANGLL010000209.1 GCA_947454605.1 Methylococcaceae bacterium
TGCTATTGCGGTGTCTTTGGAAGATAACTCAGAAATCGTATTTTCTGAGCATTATGCCTGTAAGCATTGTGGTTACAGTTTAACGGAATTAGAGCCGCGTATTTTTTCGTTTAATAACCCCAAAGGCGCTTGTGTCAGTTGTGATGGCTTAGGAGTTAGACAGCATTTTGATGCCGATTTGGTGGTGCATAATCCAGATTTAAGTTTAGCCGGTGGCGCTATTAGAGGTTGGGATAGACGCAATGGCTATTATTATCAAATGATTTGCTCTTTAGCCGAACACTTTAGTTTTGATATAGAAGCGCCTTATGCAGAATTACCTAAAGAAGCCCAAGAACTGGTGCTGTATGGCAGTGGTTCAACGCCCATTGAGTTCAGGTTTTCTTCCGGTACGGGCCCCGTAAAAATCAAAAAGCATCCCTTCGAAGGCATTATTGCCAATATGGAGCGTCGCTATTTAGAAACGGACTCACAGTTAATCCGTGATGAACTGTCTAAATATCAATCTAATCGACCTTGTACTGCTTGTAATGGTGCGCGCTTAAATGTGGCCGCGCGCAATGTGTTTATAGAAGACTATCCTCTGCATCAATTAACGCATCTACCCATTCGTAAGTCTTTAGCTTTTTTTGAAACTTTAGCCTTGCCCGGTCAGCGCGGTGAGATTTCGGTCAAGATTATTAAAGAGATTAAAGAACGTTTAGAATTTTTAGTGAATGTGGGCTTAGATTATTTAACCTTAGATCGCAGTGCCGATACGTTATCAGGGGGCGAAGCGCAACGGATTCGTTTAGCGAGTCAAATTGGTGCGGGCTTAGTGGGTGTGATGTATGTGCTAGATGAGCCTTCGATTGGTTTACATCAACGCGATAATGATCGCTTATTAAAAACACTGTTTCATCTACGTGATCTGGGTAATACCGTGATTGTTGTAGAGCATGATGAAGACGCTATTCGTGCCGCTCAACATATTGTAGATATTGGTCCAGGAGCAGGGGTACATGGGGGCAACATTATTGCTCAAGGCACCTTAGAAGATATTCTTAATAACGATGCATCTTTAACCGGTCAATATTTGTCCGGTAAAGTCGGTATAGACGTGCCTAAAAAATTAACGCCTGTTGATAAAAAGAAACAAATTACCGTGCGTAATGCGCAAGGGAATAATTTAAAAAATGTCGATATCTCTTTTCCAGTAGGTTTATTAACCTGTGTAACTGGAGTATCGGGATCGGGTAAATCTACCTTGGTGAATGACACCTTATATGCCCATGCAGCGCGTTTAATTAATCGTGCGGGCGTTATTCCGGCGCCTTGTGACAGCGTTGAAGGTTTAGATCACTTTGATAAAGTGGTCGATATTGATCAAAGCCCCATTGGTAGAACGCCACGCTCAAATCCAGCGACTTATACCGGTTTATTTACGCCTATTAGAGAGTTATTTGCCGCAACACCCGAAGCGCGTTCGCGGGGTTATAGCGTTGGGCGCTTTAGTTTTAATGTAAAAGGTGGGCGCTGTGAAGCCTGTAAAGGTGATGGCGTTATTAAAGTAGAAATGCACTTTTTACCGGATATCTTTGTGCATTGTGACGCTTGTCATGGTAAACGCTATAACCGTGAAACGCTTGAGATTCGCTATAAAGGCAAAACCATCAATCAAGTGTTGGACATGACAGTTGAAGACGCGGCCGAGTTTTTTAGCGCCGTACCCACTTTAGCTAAAAAACTGCATACTCTAATGGAAGTGGGCTTGAGTTATATCACCTTAGGCCAAAATGCGACTACGCTGTCAGGTGGTGAGGCGCAACGCGTTAAGCTAGCTAAAGAGCTGTCTAAACGCGATACCGGTAAAACGCTGTATATCTTAGACGAGCCAACAACGGGCTTACATTTTCATGATATTAAGCAATTGTTAGGCGTGTTACATACCCTGCGAGATCACGGTAATACTGTAATCGTTATCGAACATAATTTGGATGTGATAAAAACCGCTGATTGGTTGATAGATATGGGCCCAGAAGGGGGTGACGGTGGTGGCGTATTAGTTGCAGAAGGGACACCTAAACAAGTCTCAGAGAACCCTGCATCGCATACAGGCTTTTATTTAAAACGGTTTTTTGAGTAAAGATTCGCGATATCTAAATAGAATAAATTTTATGAATCTAGCGTTAATAATACCCGTTATAGCAACCGTATTACTGTGGGGCTGCATGGTCTTTTTACCAAAACTGGCTTTAGCTGAACTCAGTCCCCTTAGCGCTATTATCTATGAGATTTGTGGCGGCCTAACCGTAGCGGTTTTTGTACTGATCTTTATCGGTGGGCGCCCCGAATTTAATCTGCGGGGTGCGGCATTGGCTTATAGTGCTGGGATTTGTGGGTTTCTAGGGACTTTAACTTATTTTTACGCCATTACAAAGGGCCCTGTCAGCACCATAGCCACCATGACTGCGATGTACCCGATAGTTGCCATCATCTGTGGCATTTTCTTCTTGAATGAAACATTAACTATCAAACAAACAATCGGCATAGGCTTAAGTTTGTGTGGCTTGTTGTTATTGGTTTGATATGACATTCTCGATAGCCATTCCAATTACCGCTAAGTGCATGGTCGTTATATTTTTCTGGCAACTTTTCATCATTTAAGAGCTTATAAACACCTCTATTAAAGAAGTTGTTAACTCGCCTTGTTTTTTGAAATCTCGTTTAAATACCGAAGAATACTCAATTGTTCTCATTGAAATCAGCAATTAGATCGTCGATCGTATTCACTTGCTGACTGTAAATATCCGCCCAGTTATAAATAAACCAAGACGGTAAATGATTATTCTTAGGGACAATCGTATATTTTTGGTGTATTGTTTAGGCTTTTATTACACATAGAGAAATTGATGCGAACTAACATTATTATTGATGACACATTAATGTCTGATGTTTTAAAAGTAACCGGTGTAAAAAGTAAACGTGAGGCCGTAGAACTTGGCTTAAAGACCTTGTTAATGCTAAAACAGCAAGAATCTATTAAAGCATTTAAAGGAAAATTACATTGGGATGGTGATCTTGAAACAATGCGAGTTGATCATTGATTCTGGTAGATTCTAGTGTTTGGGTAGATTATTTTAATGGCGTAGAAACATTAGCGACAAAAAAACTGGACAGTTTATTAGGCATGCAACCGATATGTACAGGTGATTTAATTCTGGCAGAAGTGCTACAAGGCTTTAGACAAGATCAGGATTATCAAGCCGCTAAAACACTACTCTGTTCCTTGCCAATATACCCAATGCTAGGTGTAGAGTTAAGTCTAAAAAGTGCAGAGAATTATAGAACATTACGTAAACAAGGTATCACTATACGAAAAACGATCGATACAATGATTGCTACCTTCTGCATAGAAAATGATTTTTTATTATTACATTCAGATAAAGATTTTCAGCCTTTCCAGCAACTTTTAGGGCTAAATGTTGTTTAAAGGTGATGCAGAAATATAAATTTGAGGTTATGTTAATATCGTTGACA
>CANGLL010000210.1 GCA_947454605.1 Methylococcaceae bacterium
GATACCCGCACCCTAATTACCGCCGCCAATCGTTTACTGGCTGAAATATTTAGAAAGGGATACGATTACCAAAAATGTGGCGTACAGCTTAGTCATATACAGCCAGCAATAACACTGGGCCAAACTGAACTGTTTGATTTTACCGATGACAATCTACCCACAGAAAACCGCCCGTTGATGGCAACACTAGATCAAATTAATCGACGTTTCCCAAAAAAGTTATCCATCGCCGCAACAGGGACTGATAAATCCTGGAAGCCTAAAACAGAACGCATATCACAACGCTATACGACCGATTGGAATGAATTAGTGCGAGTGAAATAGCTTGATCCTCTGCTACCAGTGATCAACATAACTATGGCCACAGTTGGAACACTGCTGATCATTTCCTTCGAAATTCTTGCATGAACATTTAGAGCAGGCCCCAAAACCAGCTTTCATTGGGACGACTTTAGCTTTCTGATCAAGCAATACAGAATGTTGCACCTTACTTTGAGCAGGATAAAACATGAACGTTTTAGAACAAGGTCGATCTTCGCTTGGTAAATACATAATAAATTACCTCTTCATTATAGAATTGACAGGAATGACAATTTAAAGGAATCATCAACAAAACGTTACTAGCGAATCCCTAGCAACATCACTCTAATACTTCATACAAGACTACCCAAGATAAACTAACCATTGCTTGGGTAACGGTGCCTGTCTCTTGTAAATTGTAAAATCACAGACAAAGTTACATTAAGCGTTGAAAGAAACATTAACTTCAACAGACTCATTGAAAATGATAGTATTCAAAAAAATAAATTCAATCAGTATAAATACCTAGATATTAGTGTAACTCGTCAAATGGGTTTCTTAACAATGTACTTATGTTCAATTTATTGATTGATTTGGATATATTTAACATTGTAATGATGCTATTTAAAATTCTATTCCAAGTAATTATGAGAAGAGTCTTTGTGCCTTATTTTTTTACTAAACAGATAGCTCCTTAATATTAATGAAAAAATTAACCCAAGGTTTATACGATCGCCTCATTCTTGACGATGAATTAGCAGAAATTAATCAGTTAATTCAAGAAGGCAGGGCAACTGTCCAGACGCCTTCTTTTGTTGAAAATAGAGAGTATTTGTTAACGGAACTAATGAATAGATTACCAGAACTTTTAGATGAGATTTCATCATCAAAAGATAGTAGTTCTGAGAAAAACCAAGCTGAAATCAAGTTAATTTCCACTTTGTTAAAAAATGCCAGACTTGAAAAGAAAGCTGAACTCGAAACTGATCTTATAGCTCAACCTCCACAAGTTTTACGTTCTATTCACGAACCTAATATGCCGGGCACATACCCTGTTACTGGATTGCGTACGCCTTGGTTATTCAGCTCTGCCCGCAGTGAACCGTCTTTATTACATGAGCTAATAGCAGAATTACAAGCCGTTGACACGGTTGATATTTTAGTTAGTTTTATTACATGGAGCGGTGTCAGAAAAATAATTGATGTGTTGAAACAAGCGACTGCGATTGATGCAACTGGAAAATCTAGGACTCAATTTCGCATTTTAACAACCACTTACATTGGTGCAACAGAGGCAAGAGCCGTCAATGCCTTGGCTGAGCTGCCTAATGTTGAATTAAGAATATCCTTGGATGGAAGACGTACACGGTTACATGCTAAAGCTTGGATTTTTAATAGAAACAGTGGTTTTGGTACAGCATTTATAGGGAGTGCCAATTTATCTGAGTCCGCGTTAATTAGCGGTATCGAATGGACGGTTAAATTAACACAAATATCAAATGAACCCATTTTCAAAAATGCTCAAGCACATTTTGAAACGCTTTGGAATGATGGTGAGTTTCTCCACTATGATCCCCGTAATCAAGATCATCGCAATGCTTTAGAGAAGGCCTTACACAAAGAAGCAAGTCATGGAAAAACTAATCCAAACAACTCTGAACTGATTGCTATCCAATCATGGTTTGATTTAAGTCCTAAGCCCTATCAACAAGAAATGCTTGACCGCTTAGCTGCCGAAAGACTTCATCTACGTTATCGCAACTTATTAGTTGCAGCGACAGGAACAGGAAAAACCGTTGTTGCAGCCTTTGATTATGCCCGTTTGGCAAAAGAAAAAGGCGGTCAGCCACGCTTATTATTTGTTGCTCATCGGGTGCAGATTTTAATACAGGCTATTAGCACTTTTCGACAAGTATTGCGTGATTCAAATTTTGGTGACTTATTAGATGGTAATAATGAAGCGAGTCAACATGAACATTTATTTAGCACCATTAATACCGCACATAACCGTAACTTGATAGGGCAACATGGTGCGGACTTTTGGAATATGGTCATTATTGATGAAGCTCATCATTTACCTGCCAGTTCATTTGATAAGTTTGTTACATCAGTTAGACCCGCTATCCTTTTGGGTTTAACCGCTACACCGGAGCGGGCAGATGGCAAAAGTTTAAATCAATATTTTGATGCAAGACCTGATGGCTCACCTGCGGTAACATTAAGATTATGGGATGCGCTGGATCAAGAGTTACTTGCCCCTTTTGAATATTATGCAACCCATGACAATATTGATTTAACCAGCGTTCAATGGAAACAAAAAAACATTGATGTTCAACTTGATAATATAATTTCGGCCAGCGATATACGTGCCCGCTCAGCACTTCAAGCGGTTGAAACTTATGTCAGTGATTTAGAAAAGCTCAAAGCTATCGGTTTTTGCATCAGTGTACGTCATGCTGAATTTATGGCTGACTATTTTAATTCGCATGGTTTACCTTCAAAATCACTTACCGGACAACATACCCAAGCAGAGCGGGATCATGCCATTAATGAATTGAAGCATGGCAGATTAAAAGTAATTTTTACTTGTGATTTATTTAATGAGGGTGTTGATATACCCGATGTAAATACCTTGTTATTGCTTCGCCCTACCCAAAGTCCCGTCGTGTTCCAGCAACAAATTGGCCGAGGTTTACGTTTATTTTTAGGTAAACAAAGTTGCTTGGTTTTGGATTTTATTGGCACATATTCTCAAGACTTCAGGTTTGATATATTGTTAAGATCGTTAACCGGACAAAGCAGATTAGCAATAAAAGACTCTGTTGAAAAAGGCTTTGGATTATTGCCTACAGGTTGCCATATTCAATTCGATAGAGTGGCTAGAGAACGGGTATTGGCGAGCCTTAAATTTGCTTTGAATTTAAATGTGACACGTCTCACAACCGAAATAGTTGCGTGGGCAAATGCCAAAGAAAAGACGCAAATTAAACTAAAAGAATTTTTGCTTGAAAATGAAATAGACATTTCGGATATTTATTCCGGTAATCATTATTGGACTGAGCTCAAACGGCGAGCTCAACTTCCCACGCATCCAAAAGGGCCAAGAGAGGACGTGCTTTTTCGCAGAGTAGGCAGTATTTTATATGTCGATGATGTGGAAATGCTAATGGCTTGGCATCAAGCATTACTTCACAATAA
>CANGLL010000211.1 GCA_947454605.1 Methylococcaceae bacterium
ATCCGTTCCTGGTGAGCCTTGTCGAACCATGAACAACTTCGGGCTTTATGTGCTAACATGTTGAAAACAAATTTTATTTTTATTCCCCATGACTGATCAAGAATTAAAAGATCTCGTTGCAAGCCTTGCAGTTGATAGTAAAGAAATGCATGCTGCGCATAAAGAACTGCATGCTGCGCAGAAAGAAACATCCGAGCAAATGAAGCTTACTGATGCACAGATAAAGCGCAACGATAAAGCTTTAACAGAAAAACTGGACCGTATGGGCATTACTTTAGGCAATATTGGTCAAAACCAAGGTGCTGTTGCTGAGGAATTTTTCTATAACTCGCTAAAAGAAACTCAAACTTTAGCGGGTGTGCATTACGATTTTATTGATAAAAACATTTTACGTTCTGGTAATGGCGTTAGTGATGAGTTTGATATGATTTTAGTTAATGGCAAAGACGTCGCTATTGTTGAAGTTAAATATAAAGCGCACGCTACTGATTTGGATAAATTACTCAGTAAAAAATACGCTAACTTCAAAAAATTATTCCCCGCTTATAAAAACTACCGCCATCATTTAGTATTAGCCACTTTTCATTTGTATGATGAATTAAAACAACAAGCGCTTAATCACAACGTTATTGTTTTACAACGCAAAGGCAACCTTGTCGAGAGCTACCTACCCAAAAGTGAAGTGCATTAAAGGATAGATGGGATTTTAAGGGCGTCTAAATTAGCGCGGTAATATATTAAGATGAACGGAAATGATTGGGTTAAGGTGTCTAAAAACTAAAGATACCCATTATTTTAAGAAATAATATAAAATTAAGCATCAATCATTAGAATCAGTAAAATAAATTAATAGTTGAACTCTAAATTTGAGATTTAAGTCATGCAAATTACAATAAATATTCCAGATGATTTACCTACTAATGTAGTCAATCAACAAGTAGTCGAATTTGAAGAAAAATTAAAGCAACAAGCCAAGTCAATTCAACAACCGATATCTAAATGGAAAAAAATGGTACAACGTATCGAGAATGGAACTTTTGATTTAAGTGATCACACTCAGACATTCAATCAAGATAGAGAAGATTTTGTTCGGTCTATCGACCTCAAAGAGAGTTAATGAAATATTTACTTGACTCCAACACAGTTTCTGATATTTACAACTCATCCTCTAAAAACCATCACCCCGTTATAACCAAGTTACTATCATTAAGAAAGGATGACGAAATATTTATATCCATCTTAACTCTGTATGAATTTGAATATGCTTTTGCAAACTCACCCTCTAATAAAAAACAAGTCATAAAGAAAACAATTGAACAAATAAAGCAAGATTTTATCGTATTGCCACTAACAGCTAATGGATCTGAGACTTTTGGCGAATTAAAAAAACACTTTAAAGACTTACAATCTATCAATAACGAGAACTTAAAAAAACATACGGTTGATTTGATAATCGCTTCAACTTCATTGGAAAATAACACTGTTTTAGTCAGTGCCGATAAAATATTCAGCTCCATAAATTTTATAAATGCAAAGGTAACTTTTGAAGATTGGACAAAATAAGAGAAGCTCACTTTATGTATTGGGATGTCTTAGAAGTAAAATATATTGCTGGCCGTGAATTAGCGGTTCGATTTGATGGTGGCCTTGCTGGCATTTTGTATATCGATCGTTCATTTTGTACTGGAGTCTTTGAACCATTACAAAATGATGAATTAGTGGGGCATGCTATTGTTAATAATGGGGTATTGATGTGGCCGAATGGATTAGATTTAGCGCCAGACACCATGTTCCACGAAATAAAACGCAACCCTAATAAACGTTACAAATTAAGTCGAAAATAATATGAAATCTATTTTAGTCACCGGTTGCGCCGGTTTTATTGGCAGTAACTTTGTCCCCTACTTTCTTGAGAAGTATCCCGACTATAAAATCATTAATCTAGACTTACTCACTTATGCCGGCAATTTAGAGAACCTATCTGAGGTAGCGGGCCATAAGGGCTATACCTTTGTAGAAGGTGATATTTGTGACCGCCAGTTATTAGAGCGGTTATTTGACCAGCATGATATACGTGGCGTGATTCATTTTGCGGCAGAAAGCCACGTGGATAATTCTATTAAAAACCCAGGCGTTTTTGTACAAACCAATGTTAATGGCACATTTACGCTGATTGATGTCGCTTATAAATATTGGATGGATAAACCGTTTACCTTTAAAGCCGGTTATGAAGAGTGTCGTTTCCATCATATTTCAACGGATGAAGTGTATGGCACTTTAGGGGAAACCGGCTTATTTACAGAAAGCACGCCGTATGCTCCTAACTCGCCCTACTCTGCTAGTAAAGCCGGCAGTGATATGATTGTGCGCAGTTATTATCATACTTACGGCATGAACACTGTGATTACTAACTGTTCAAATAACTACGGCCCTAAACAGCATAACGAGAAGTTAATACCGACTATTATCCGTAAAGCGATGGGTGGTGAATTAATCCCTATCTATGGTGACGGTAAAAATATCCGCGATTGGTTATATGTTTTAGATCATTGCAAAGGCATCGATTTGGTCTACCACAACGGCAAAGTCGGTGAGGTATATAACATCGGTGGCCGTAATGAACGCACTAATAATTACATCGCTGATAAAGTCTGTGAGATTTTAGATCGCTTAAGACCTAAAGCTGGAGCAACAATTAAAGATCTATCCAATATTAAAACCGATAATACTGTAAGTTTAGGCGCTGGGATTCCAAGTTACAAAGATCAATTAAGCTTTGTAGAAGACAGAGCCGGCCATGATAAGCGTTATGCGATTGATGCCTCTAAAATCGAAACCGAACTTGGCTGGCAAGCCGATGAAAATTTTGAAACTGGGATTTTAAAAACGATAGAGTGGTATTTGAGTAAATAAAAAATCAAGACCTTTCGTGATGAGCCCATCCGTTCGTGACAAACAATCCGTTCGTGGTGAGCCCATCCGTTCAAGATACACAATCCGTTCGTGGTGAGCCCATCCGTTCGTGGTGAGCCTGTAGAACCATGAATCACCTTTCGACAGGGCTCAGGGCGAACGGTACTTGAATCAGGGCGAACGGGTTAAGATATCAGGACGGATGGTTTGAAATAGCAGGAAGGTCGGATTAAGGTAGCCGGACGGTCGGGTTGGTGTATCAAGTCTATACGACTTTAAAAAACCTGTCGTAATGGGTTAAAGGAAAGGCGTATTGTTTATATTTTTAAAATATTTTAATTTTGCAGGCGCTTCGGGGTTATGTGCTAACATGTTGAAAACAATTTTTATTTTTATTCCTCATGACTGATCAAGAATTAAAAGATCTCGTTGCAAGCCTTGCTATTGATAGTAAAGAAATGCATGCCGCGCAAAAAGAACTGCATGCCACGCAGAAAGAAATGTATGCCTCGCAAAAAG
>CANGLL010000212.1 GCA_947454605.1 Methylococcaceae bacterium
TAACCTAAGCTTAGGTTCGTAACATTAAATCTTAAGTTTATACAATCCTGGCTTTAATGTGGGTAACCAAAGCTCCGGTTGGTGATACGCTCGTGATAATGTATGGAACTAACACTTTGTTTACTTAAACCCAAGCCATAATTGATCAACTTATCGCTTTAATATGCGTAAATAAAATCTTTGTTCATAACATTACGACTTAGGTTTATACAATCAAAGCTTTAATGTGGGCAACCTAAACGCTGGTTGGTGATACGCTCGTGATAATGTGTGTAACTAACGCTTTGTTTACTTAAATCCAAGCCATGATTGATCAACTTCTCGTTACAATGTGAGTAAACAAAGCTTAAGTTCATAACATTAAAGCTTAGGTCTATAACATTATCGCTTTAATGGGAGTAACCTAAATTCCGGTTGGTGATACGCTCGTGATAATGTGTGGAACTAAAGCTTTCTTTAGCCAAACTAAAGTGATAAATTCCTAAGTGTAAGCTTTAATGTGTTTTTAGCCGTCGAGACGGCTATTAAATACTTCGTTATGGAAAATAAATAATTTTATTTTCTGGGTCGTCTGGCACCATGATAATGCCTTTGCCAATAGTTGTTTCTAAGCGTGGAAATTAATACTCGACCTGTTCTCTCGCTGGGCGCATGTATAAATTGATCGTCTTTTATGTAAATACCCACATGTGAATAGGGTTTACCATTGACATCAAAAAACACTAAATCACCCGATTGGATTTTTTGTTTTTCAACGGTGGGTAAAGAAAGGGCCATATCATAAGCACTACGAGGTAGTTTTATGCCTTGTTGTTCATAGACATGTTTAACAAAACCACTGCAATCAAAGCCTTGTTTAGGGTTGTCACTGCCATAGTTGTAGGGGGTGCCTTGTAAGCTTAAAGCATACTTTACGGCAGGAGTAGGGGGCTTAATAACAAGGGGTTGTGGCACTTTCTCTTGGACTATTGAGCAGCCAGCAAGCGTAACGAGCGTCAGTAATAAAAGTATTTGAAAGTTACTTTTATCATTAATCACACTTAATCTAGCCATTTATCTTTTATTTTTTGTTTATTTAAAGCCAACCATTGAACAGCTATGATAGGTATAGCTGATTCAATTTCGTTGCTTTCTACCATTTGGTAAGCTTTATCAAAGGGTACACAGTGGACTAATATATCTTCGTCTTCATGGTCTAAGCCATGAATTCCTTCTATTTGAGTACTATCTACTTTGCCACAAAATAAACTGATGCGCTCTGATACGCCGCCGGGGGTCGTGTAAAACTCATTAATGAAGTGCAGCGCTTCTAGTTTACAGCCGGTTTCTTCTAAGGTTTCTCGGTGCGCGACTTCGGCAGTCGTTTCGCCCGGTTCAACACCTCCCGCAACAATCTCTACTAACCATGCACGATGGGGCCTAATTAAGGCACCGGCACGAATTTGCTCAATTAAAACCACCTGATCTGTGTGGGGGTCATATAAGATAACGGCTACGCCACAGCCTCGGCTGAAAACTTCTCGGCTGATTTCATTACTCCAGCCACCGGCAAAGAGCGTGTGTTTTAATCGAAATTTTTCCATACGAAAAAAACCTGAATAAACGATTTCATGTTCGATAATTTCAAATTCTTTAGTCATATTAAATTAGTTACCAACAGTTTTAGTGATTTGAAAAGACACCGCTATCTTTATCATACCGTCTTCTCGACGAATTAAGCTTCTTAATCCTAGCGCACAGAACTTAGGCTCTTTGTGCAAACCTTTTTTGTAAGCGTCTTCAATTCTTACAGCATACTCATTTTCGGCATTCCAGTCCTTTTCTGCTAACTCTCTTAATCG
Organism: Methylococcaceae bacterium; assembly: GCA_947454605.1. Lineage (GTDB taxonomy): Bacteria > Pseudomonadota > Gammaproteobacteria > Methylococcales > Methylomonadaceae > Methylobacter_C. The sequence goes on from CANGLL010000212.1 coordinate 1,842, forward strand.
ACTAACAAACTCAAGCGTCAGCTTAAACACTTCTGTTTTTCTTTTAACCCAGCCTATCGTCGTTTCAAAGGCGTCTCGATGAATACTCACCGGAATCTTAGTTGCTACACTGTCTAAATCAGACTGTTTAACCGTGAATGAAAACAGTGATTCATCAAACTGTACAATCTCGGGGGTTATCGATAAACGGAAAAAGGTATCCCGGATAGCTTCAATACTAAAGTCTACATCGGCATTTTTAAGTAAAGTCACCAATTGGATAAGTTCTCGTTGGAGATCCGGGTCATGCTTAACCTCAAGCCAACCCAAGGGATGCAATTTAATCGTTTGGGCTAATGCTTCAAACTCAAAACCCCGTAAATGTGCTGCCAAAGCCAACAACAACTTTAGTTGATACTCCGACAGATTTAAATCCAAGGGCTTTTCTTTACCCAGTACACCGGCTATTAATGGTTTATAATGATCAATCGGTAACGTTAAGCCATACTTGGGCAATTGGCATAAATAGGTACTCTTAAAACTATCGGGTAACTCTTGCAATGCCGTTTTAAGCGCCGTTCTATCATTGCCAAAATCATCGAATAACGCTTTGATATAAGCCATCTTACCGTCAGACGTTTCACCTTTAGCCATTTCATCTAACGAAAACCACTCTAAGCGCTCATCAGCTTTGGTTTTTTCTAACAAATATAGATAACCTTCTAACGTTAATTCAATCTGAAAAATATCCAGATAATATTCCGTAAAAGCATGATTAGGTGCCGTACCTTGCACTTGTTGATACGGCTTTAATGAACGCCAGGGCCTAAAGGTGTAATGAGTATCAAAAAGCAATCCCGCTTCTTCTCGCAATTCCCGTTTTAAGGTTTCGGGTAATGCGTCTTTAATGAGTGCTGAATGAGGGGATTGCAAAGCTTTAAGCACAGCCACTTTATCCGCATTCAATACATCATTTTGATTAGCCCGTCCCCCAATCAGGCCATAATCACCCGCTGATTTATCATAGCGCTTTTGGGTATCTTCACGCTGATAAAATATAACTTGATGGTCTAATTTGATTATGCTCCAGGCTACATAACAATACCGAATGGGATGCGCTTGACCGGTATGATGCTTAACACGCGCTGTTTCTAAGGTGCGTAAGACATCACGTTGCTGATCTTTTTTGTCATTCGATATGCCTTGAGTATTCCAAAAATTGCGCGCAAATAATCGAGAGTTATGATCACTGATGGCTGTTAAAACAGACAATGCCATCAACTGTGCAGGGAAAGACACAAAGCACCATTCGTTTCTTTTTAAATGTTCAGCATTTAAAACCGCTAAGGTGTTTAGCAAGGATTCGATTAGGGTAATGGTGTTTTCACAGACGGATCGTTCCTGTTCATGTTGGTGGCACAAGGCATCAATTAACTCGTCACGATGAATACTGTAGAAATCACCGTCTTCTTCAGCAAAACGAGGTAGGTGTGGGATGAGTGATTGGATTAACGATACGGGCATAAGAACTAAAGGTACAATAAATTAGAAAACGCTTGTTGAGTGTTTTTCAACGATAGGTTTGTATATCGCGATTGGTAATAATCA
>CANGLL010000213.1 GCA_947454605.1 Methylococcaceae bacterium
ATCTGGTTTAAAACTTTAGCCCTTCAAAAAAAAGTCGCTAAGAAAATTAAAACAGGGGAATTCGAATTAACTCCAGGCATGACTCTGCCCCAAGTATTGGATCATTTAGTCAACGGAAAAAGAAAGCAATACAGTATTACCTTTCCCGAAGGCAGAAACTTTAAAGAAATATTACAAATTATTAATGATAATCTAATCATTGAACATTCTATCCAACAATCAAATATAGCTCAGATAGCAGATGAACTCTGCAATAATATAGACATTTTTTCCAATAGAAGCAATGAGTTAAATCCAACACATAAACTTGAAGGACTGATATTTCCAGATACCTATTTTTTCGAAAAGCACACCACTGACAAAGAATTACTTAAAAGAGCATTCAACAAAATGCAAAGCTCACTTGCAGAACAATGGCAGAATAAAGCAACCAATTTACCTTTAACAACACCTTATGAAGCACTCATTCTTGCATCCATAATTGAAAAAGAAACCGCCCAACCTTCTGAGAGGCCTTTAATAGCTGGAGTTTTCACTCGCAGACTCCAATCAGGCATGTTATTGCAAACAGACCCAACCGTCATTTATGGCATGGGAGAAAATTATAAAGGTAATATTAACCATCAAGATTTAATAACTAAAACTGCATACAATACTTATACCAACAAAGGATTACCACCAACACCAATTGCAATGCCCGGACTTGACGCACTAAAAGCTGCTCTTCATCCTGATCAAAGTAATAATCTATATTTTGTAGCTAAAGGTGATGGTACTCATCAATTCTCAGAGACCTTAACAGAACATAATATGGCGGTAGACAACTATCAAAGGAGCAAAAATGCCTCGAGGTAAATTTATCACTCTAGAAGGTGGTGAAGGTGTTGGCAAAACAACAAATCTAGTTTTCATAGAAAACTACTTAAAACTTCATTGCATACCTGTAATTGTTACTCGAGAACCCGGTGGAACACTATTAGCTGAAAAATTACGCCAATTACTATTGGATAAAGAGAGTGAAGCCATATCAGAACACGCTGAATTATTATTGATTTTTGCAGCGCGGGCACAGCATATTCAACATGTCATCGAACCTGCATTAGCCTCTGGAACATGGGTACTTTGTGATCGCTTTACAGATGCGACCTTTGCTTATCAAGGCGGGGGCAGAAACATGAAAAACAGCACTATTAAATGGTTAGAGAATTTAGTGCAAGGAAGCTTAAGACCCGATCTTACTTTATTATTGGACGCTCCTATAGAAATCGGCTTAGAAAGAGCTAAATCAAGAAGCAATTTAGATAGATTCGAGTCAGAAAAAATTCAATTCTTTGAGCAAGTACGACGTGCCTATTTATTACAAGCAGAATTAAATCCAAATCGTATTAAAGTTATCAAAGCAAATCAATCGCTTATTGATGTTGAAAACGAAATCATTAATGTAATTGGAAATTTCTTACGATGATATTACTACCTTGGCAAGTAGATCAGTGGCAACAGCTATACAACTATAAAAATCAAAATCGTATTCCTCAAGCCCTACTCATTTCAGGCCCAGAGGGCCTTGGAAAAATAAACTTAGCGGAAATATTCGCTTATTCATTGCTTTGTTTAGAACCCAAAGATAACGGAATAAATTGTGGTAACTGTGCACCATGCTTATTACTTAAAGCAGAGACACACCCAGATTTCATCAAACTAACACCAGAGGAAATTGGAAAAGCAATTACAGTAGGACAAATCCGCAATTTATTGACCCAGTTAATCTTAAAGCCACAATTTGATACTCATAGGGTTGTAATAATTCATCCTGCAGAACAATTAAATAACTCGTCTGCCAATGCTTTCTTAAAATACCTAGAAGAACCCACAGAAAGAACAAGCATAATATTAGTTAGTAATAATCCATCAAATATACCAACAACTATTTTAAGTCGCTGCCAAAGATTAAACATTCTCCGACCTGATAAAAATAAAGTAATCGAATGGTTAATAACTCAAAATCACCAACTATCAACAACAGAAGCAGAAATATTACAGCATCTTGCGCAAGGGTCTCCATTTCAAGCGCTTGAACTCAGCAAGAACGGAATGTTACCTTTACGTAACGAATGTTTTAAAGCTTGGTTAGAAATTGCGAAACAATCTCAACACCCCATTGTTATTGCAGAAAAATGGCATAAGCTTCAATCGCCATCCATACTCAATTGGATAACAACTTGGATCATAGACATTATTAAATGTAGTTATCAAATAAACACCGCATCGTTATACAATCCAGATTTAAAAAAACCATTAATGTATCTAGCTACCAAAATAAAATTAATAGATATTTTTAAGCTTTATGATCTAGTTTTATTAAGCAAACAAAGAACAGAGACTCAAATTAATAAACAATCCATGCTAGAAGAAATATTAATAGAATGGCATTTACTCAATCAAAATAATAATTAAAAAATGTCGACAGACAACCCATTACAAATATCAATTAAAGACCTAAACGAATTGCATTCTGCCTATATGCCATTTATAAGTAACGGCGGTGTATTTACACCAACCAATCAAAACGTCAAAATGGGTGAATTGTTAAACGTAAGACTTAAATTATTTGATGAAATAAGCGAGTTAAGTTTTTTAGGTAAAATAATCTGGAAAAATCCGGTGAAAACTGAAAATCAAAAACCTTGTGGAATTGGCATCCAGTTTATGAAAGAAGATAATGGCGTAACAAAAGCTAGCATAGAAAAACACTTTACCAATAATTTATTAACTAACAAGCCAACATTTACAATCTGATAACTCATCATGTTAATTGACTCACACTGCCATCTTGATCGTATTGACCTAAAACCTTATGACAATGATTTCAACAATTTCATGCTTGATGCAAAAGCAAAAAAAATTGAGCATCTCCTCTGTATATCAATAGATCTAGCTACTTACCCAAAGATGCTGAATTTGGTTGAAAATCATCACAACATTTCAGTCACTGTAGGTGTGCATCCAAATGCACAAGAAGGTGTAAATCCAACATTAGATGAATTAATTACTTTGGCTAACAATGATAAAGTAATTGGTATTGGAGAAACTGGCTTAGATTACTTTCGGAGCGAAGGTGATCTTGAATGGCAAAGACAACGATTTAGAGACCATATTAAAGTAGCTAAAATTTTAAATAAACCACTCATTATTCATACTCGAGAAGCAAAAACTGATACTCTAAAAATATTACGTGAAGAAACTGCCGAACAAGTGGGTGGTATTATCCACTGTTTTACAGAGGACTGGAACTTTGCAAAAGCAGCAATGGATCTAAACTTTTATATATCTTTTTCTGGTATTGTTACTTTTAATAACACGGATGTTATTAAAGAAGTGGCAAAAAAAATGCCGGCTAATAGAATATTGATAGAAACGG
>CANGLL010000214.1 GCA_947454605.1 Methylococcaceae bacterium
AGATTGGATTATCTTAGGTACAGATGGCGGCACATCAATTGCGATGGTAGGCGATAAGGCGCCAAAACCTAGGTTTGTAATCCCCTTATTAAAACAGTTATGCGCCTCTGTGGAAGCAGAAAATCTTGATGATGTTTTAATCAATGTACTTTCTGATGAAAGAACTGATAAGTTGACCAGTGATGACAAGACACTATGCATTGCCTTCAAAAAACATTCATTTGCTGATGATTTAGAAGACCAACTTAATAATGAGATTTTTACAGAAGACAAAAATGAAGTTACTCACGATGAAAAATTCTTTTTATTACGAAAGTGGATTGTTAATAAACTTAAACTCTCCATGAGCAAATAATTTTAATGGCTAGAATTAAGATTGATCCGAACATTATACTTGGTAAAGGTGCTACTGCTACGATTTATAAAGCGCATTTTGAAGGCGTGATATGTGCGGCCAAAGTTTATAATGATAGTAAACGGTTTAACAAAAATAAAATCGATGCAATGTTGGCTAACCCACCAACAAATCTGTTTATTCAATTTGCAGATGAAGTCTATCCACAGTTAGCTTGGCCTAAACAGATCATTAGAGTTAACAATGGGCATGGTTATATTATGCCCATTATTGATATGAATAGATCATTTCCACTCGATTATTATTATGATTCGATTCTGTTTAAAAAACTCAATGCGCCAGAAGAAAGTGCGATTTCATACAAATTAGAAATTGCTAGAAATCTTGCTTCAATTATTGCTGATTTACATAAACATGGGCATTATTTTGTGGATTTAAAGCCTCAAAATGTTCGTGTTTTCAGACACACACATATCGTAAGTTTGCTGGATTGTGATGGGTTTTCAGTATCAGCTGAGTCAAATAGAAGATACCCAGCAGAGTTGATTTCAACAGATTATATTTCCCCAGAAGCCTATAAAAAACAATTATCACCCCAAGTACTGGGTGAAGAACAAGATAGATATGCACTGGCTGTTATTTTATTTCAGTTACTTAATAATGGTAATCACCCCTTTCAAGGGATTGTTCATGACGATACTATTATTGCGCCAACGAATGATGAAAAAGCAGCGCTAGGGTTATATCCGTATGGATTAACAAAAGACCCTAGAATATTACCTAGATCTCAAAGTACTCATGAATTATGGCCGACCACAACTAGGGGCCTTTTTGATAGGGCTTTTATTGGCGATCATAAAAATAGACCCTCTGCGCTTGAATGGGCAGAACATTTTGGGCACATTCTTCGAGATAAAGTTTTAGTGAGATGTGATAAATTTCCTTTGGATATATCGCATATGCGCTTTAAGCACAAAGAGTGTTCTAAATGTTATTTAGATAATTTGTCAAAGATTAAGTCTAATTCAAATGCTAATAGATCAACTAATAACCAAAGAAATACAATAAATATCGAATCTACTGATAATAAGATACCTCCTAACTTAAATAAAAAGTCAGAACTATCTGCAATATCGTGGTTAATGAAAGTTGTTTTTTTTATGATTATTTTAATGGGCGCAATTATTGTTTATGACGATACGCCGCTATATTCATCAACACCATCAATCAATATAACTAAACCAGTAGTTGATAAACCAAGTTTGGAAGCAGGTGAAAAAGTTGATCAAGGTTGGTCATATATGAATCCTGATCAACCTGACCATATTGATTATACAAAAGCATTTCATTTGAACATGGAAGGATATGACTTAGGTAATCCCGAGGGAGCAAGTAATATTGGATTACTTTATGAGAAAGGATTAGGTGTCATTCAAAGTTATGATAGTGCTATTTACTGGTACGGTATGGCAATGACACGATCACATCACTCTGCACAAGCTGAGCTTGGATTAGCTAGAATTTATCTGCTCCGTAAACCTGTTACTTTAGAAAGTATCGAAAAAATTAAAGGATTATTAGATAAAGCAAGTATCCAAATTAATAATGGCCATTGGCAAAGTGATGTTGCAAGATTTCAAAAAGAACTACATGACTTAAAATCACAATTGGATGCGAAAATTAATCCAATAAACTTATCTAGTCAACCCAAAAAAACTAATGTAATAGATGAACCTAAATCCGATAAAAAGCTATTAGCTTGGAAAAAAAGAAATCCTTGGTTCGGTACCAATAAAGAAATGTCTGATTATGCCTTACTTGTTCATGAGAGCCTTGCAAAAAGTCAGATTATAGTAGGGTCTGATGCTTATTATTCATATATAGATAAATCAGTCCATGATAAATTTCCATCATATTACAATAAGAAAAATATTAATTCTGAGGTTGATACGCAAGCCAAAGCAGGTCCGCAGTCAGGTGAGATAGAGCGGGCCACGCAAGCGATTATAAAAAAGGTTGATCGAACTTGGATCCTCCCCGTCGATGCGACTGAAGGCTTAAAATGTAATATTAGAGTGCTTTTAATGTCAGATGGTACTGTAATAAGTGCTAAAGTCATCAAAAGTAGTGGTGATGAAATATTTGATAGATCGGCCGAAAACGCGGTTTATAAAGCGTCTCCCTTACCCGTACCTGCAGATAAAGAATTATTTGCAAGAGAATTTAGGTCGTTTGCATACACATTTAAATCTAGATAATTTATTTCAACACTCTAATCGAGTCAATTTTTGGAGATAAAACATTAAATTCACAGCATTGATTAAAATACATATTTGTTAGCTGATTATAAAGTTAATTTATCAGATTCGTTGCATATATAAAACGATAATAAGTTACTGCTTTATCAGTAATGTATTGATTATTATAAGCTACAATTATAATCATTAAACAATGAAGCTAGGTGTAAGCCAAGACACTCGTTAGTGCACAAGGTCCAGTTTGGCATTGTTAATGTTGAGTATTGGAGTTTTAGAGAATATGATGCAAATTACGCATGCCACCAGAATTTCTTTGATGGTGATCAAAATTACTATGGACTTAAAGGTTTTAGTTATCAAATTCGGGCTGTTCGAACTGCATAGCAATTATGATGATTTATACTTTTTTCTACACCTTACTTTAAAAATATTAACTAATTTATAATGTATAAACTAATACAGACTATTCTTCTGATTGCTCTCTGTTTCATCTCTACTTCCACCCAAGCAGAAGTTATCGACCCACCCTACACTATTGAAAGTGCAATCTATAACATCAAAATAAACGCGGATGCCAGTAGTGAGGAAACTGTTGAAGTCACTAAAAAGATAAATAATCAACTCGCCGTTACGCTCACACCCAATACAGCGATTTACTATAACGCGGAGCAAGAAAGTGTTAAGGTCTTAGAAGCCTATACCATACTGCCTGATGGCAAGCACATCGCTGTTACCAAGAATAATATTCATGTTAAAGATGCGGAGGGTAGTGGTTCATCAACCATTGATGACGCC
>CANGLL010000215.1 GCA_947454605.1 Methylococcaceae bacterium
AATACTGACCACGACCATAATGGCAACGTTGGTCGCTAAAAACAAAAGAATCCTAAGCATGGTAATACCCTCTAGTTTAATGAGTGACCAATATGGAGATGAATTTGAAAAATCCAATATTTGCCAAATAAAATATCTAAACAAATATTATAAAGATGAAACAGCGTAAACAGAATTGAATTTAGCAGATCAGTTGATACTCATCTTCAATGCTGCGGCCGTTGGCCAAGGCGCCAGAAACACAGCCATGAATAAAAAAGAAATTAAAATATTCAATTGCGCTTGTATAGGGAGTCCCGCGCCGGCCATTTCTACCGCGTTACTTGCAAAAATCAACACGGGCACATACAACGGTAACACTAACAACGAGAGAATCATACCTCCACGTCTTAAGCCAACTGTTAAAGCTACCCCAATCGCACCAATCAAACTTAATACGGGAGTACCTAACAACAAAGTCAATAATAAAATACCCAAAGAATTGGTTGGCATCCCTAAAAATATGGCTAACAATGGCGCCACGATCAATAAAGGCAAACCTGTCACTAACCAATGCGCCACAACTTTTGCTAACACTAATAGTGAAGCTGGATGCGCACTTAATAAAATTTGTTCTAATGAACCATCATCAAAATCTGAACGAAACAAGCTATCTAATGACAACATTGCCGCTAATAATGCAGAGACCCAAATAATACCCGGCGCAATAGACTGTAATAAATGTGGTTGAGCTCCAATGCCTAAAGGAAATAGAGTGATCACCAGAATAAAAAATAACAAAGGATTCGCAATTTCAGATCGACGGCGCATGGCCAAGACCAAATCCCGTTTAATAATGGCAAAAAAGGCGTTAGCTAAAGACATTAAGATAACATGATGCGTTGTACATCAACACCTTGCAATGTAAGGTCATGATGTGAAGTTAAAACTATCATGCCACCCTTGGCACAATGTTCAAACATTAAAGTTTCTATTAAAGCAATCCCTTGTCTATCTAAAGAGGTAAAAGGTTCATCTAATATCCACAGAATATTTTTTGTGATTAATAAGCGAGCTAATGATAAACGTCTTTTCTGACCGGCGGATAACGCACCGACTAATACATCAGCAAAATCTTCTAAATTGACTCGAGTAAGCGCCTCCATAATGGAGTAGCTACCGGCTTGACCCAAAGCCAAAGCAACTTTGAGATTCTCATAAACCGTCAATTCTTTTTTAACACCCTCTAAATGTCCTACATAAGCTAAGTCAGCAAAATAAGAACTATCAGATAAGGCATCACCACACCAGCTTAATTCGCCCGCATCGGGTTCACGAAAACCACATAAAATACGTAATAATGATGTTTTTCCACTACCGTTTTTACCTTCTAGCAATAACACTTGGCCAGCATTGACAGTAAATGACAAGTCCTCAAACAAGACCCGATCATCACGAATACAGCTTAACGAATTAGCCTGTAATGAATAATTCAAGGACCCTAACATTACTTAGCAACCAATGATCTCTGTCTTACTGCTTCAAATAACAAAACACCCGTAGCCACGGACAAGTTTAAACTTTCTACACGCCCTAACATAGGAATTGAAACCAATAAATCGCACTGTTCTTTGGTTAACCGCCTTAAGCCTTTGCCTTCTGCTCCAACAACGATAGCCATTGGCCCTGTAAAATCAGTCGTATAAAGCGTTTGATTTGTTTCACCGTCTGCACCGGCAATCCATAAACCTTGATCTTTCAGCCAACGTAAAGTTCTCGCCAAATTGGTTACTTGATAAACAGGAACAGTTTCTGCAGCACCACTCGCCACTTTACACACCGTCGGAGTAATGCCTGTTGCATTATCTTTAGTAATAATGACACCATGCACGCCTGTGGCATCAGCCGTTCTTAAGCAGGCACCCAAATTATGAGGATCTTGAACGTTATCTAACACTAAAAACAAAGCGGTTTCTGTTAAGTTCTCAACGGCAGATTTTAAATCACTTTCTGATAACTCACCTGGCATATCAACTTCAATGACAATGCCTTGATGATTATTACTATCCGACAAACGATCAAGTCTTTTTCTATCAACTTTTTCTGGCTGTATGCCTAAATCTAGTAGATCTTCTATAGCTTTAGTCAATCTTTTATCTTGTCTAGCGGTATCTACCCAGGCTTGTTGAATATTTTTAGGCGAATAATCAAGCGCGGCCTGCACTGAATGTAGGCCGAATAATTTAGTTAATTTCATTTTGTAGTTGTTTTTTTCTTACGACGTTTCTTTTTAGGCTTATCACTCTCGGTCACTTTTTTAACTGAGCCTTCTTTATAAATAAGCTCAAAATCCATTTTCTTTTCATCTAAATCTACGCGTACAACCCTAATTTTAACCGTATCACCTAAGCGGTAATTAGTATTAGTCCGTTCACCTTTTAATTGATGACTCGTTGGATCAAAATGGAAATAATCCTGCCCTAAATTACTGATATGTACTAAACCTTCAACATAAATATCAGCCAATTCAACAAAGAAACCAAATGAAGTCACTGCAGAGATGATACCGGAGAACTCTTCTCCGATTTTATCCATCATGTATTCACATTTTAACCAACTAACAACATCACGCGTTGCATCATCCGCTCTTCGTTCATTTGCAGAACAATGTTCACCCAACATAATCATCTCAGGCATACCATAGACAAAAGTTTCAGGCGATTTACCCGCTAAACAATGTCTGATAGCACGATGGACTAATAGATCAGGATAACGCCTAATGGGAGAAGTAAAATGGGCATAAGCGTCTAAAGCTAAACCAAAGTGACCTTTAAGATCGGGACTATAAACTGCCTGAGACATCGATCTTAATAATACGGTTTGAATCAAATGAGCATCCGGTCTGTCCTTAACCGAATCCACTAAATGCATATAATCAAGAGGTGTAGGACTCACGCCACCGCCAAACTTTAGACCTAACTCACCTAAAAAAGTTTTTAAATTAAGTAATTTATCTGAGGACGGGCCTTCATGAATACGCAATAACTTAGGAATTTTTTTAGCATTTAGATACTTAGCCGCCGCGCTATTCGCAGTAATCATAAACTCTTCAATCAGTTTATGCGCATCGTTACGAACCACAGGAACAATTTTTTCAATCTTACGATCAGCACCAAACATGATTCGCGTTTCTTGCGTATCAAAATCCATGGCACCACGCTTTTCACGACTAATTCGCATCACTTTATATAAGGCGTAAAGTTCACGCAAATGGGGTAAGACAGCTTTATAGGTATCAGCTAAGGTCTCATCACCATCCACTAAGATCTTAGCAACCTCTGTGTACGTTAAACGCGCATGAGAGCGCATCACTGCATCATAAAATCGACTTCTAGAAACACACCCTTCTTCGTCTATGAAA
>CANGLL010000216.1 GCA_947454605.1 Methylococcaceae bacterium
ATTTTGTCTATAGTTACAAGAACAGCAGTATAGGTAATGTTACAATAGAAAGAATTTCATTGAGTTTAAGATATTTGCATTATGGCTCTATTAGTTACTCCTCCTGCACTAGTTGATCGCTTTGGTAGAACAGTTGATTATTTAAGGATATCTATCACCGATCGTTGTGATTTTCGTTGCGTTTACTGTATGGCAGAAGACATGACTTTTTTGCCGCGTCTACAGATTTTGAGCTTAGAAGAAATTCATTTAATTGCCCAAGCTTTTGTGGAGCTAGGGGTTAAAAAAATACGTATAACTGGCGGTGAACCTTTAGTCAGAAAAGGGGCCTTGGGGTTGTTAAATAACATCGGTCATCTTGAGGGATTGCGTGAGTTAGTTATCACCACTAATGGCTCTCAATTAGATGCTATGGCTAAAGATTTAAAAGCGGCCGGTGTTAAACGCATCAATATTAGTCTGGATACATTAGATGTGGATAAATTTAAAGCTATTACGCGTACAGGCGACTTACAACAAGTTTTAAAAGGTATACAAGCCGCTAAAGCCGAAGGATTTGAGCGTATCAAACTTAATGCTGTTATTTTAAAAAATAGAAATCATCAAGAAGTAAACCCCTTAGTGCAATTTGCCATAGATAATGGGTTGGATATCAGTTTTATAGAAGAAATGCCCTTAGGCATAGTAGATCAGCATGATAGAGCTGAAGCGTACTATTCAAGTGATTTAATACGGCAAGATATCTCAGAAAAATATACCTTAATCGCTACACCTGAGAAAACCGGTGGGCCATCGGATTATTACAAAATTCCCGATACGCAAACGCGAGTAGGTTTTATTTCACCCCACAGTCATAATTTTTGTAGTCAGTGTAATAGAGTGCGCTTAACGGTAGAAGGGCGGTTGCTGCTTTGTTTGGGGAATGAGCATTCGGTGGACTTAAAAGCCGTGCTTAGAGAGCATCCGAATGATATGGTATTATTAAAACAGACGATTATTGATGCGATGTTGATTAAGCCTGAAACGCATGAGTTTAATATTCATGAACAACCCGTCATACTGCGCTATATGAATATGACGGGTGGTTAATAACGGGTGTTAATTATTTTTGAACGTCATCAATCGCTTTTTTTGCTAAAGCAGTCACTTTATCCCAATCTTTTGCTTTAACCGCATCCGCAGGGACCAACCAAGATCCACCTACACACGCGACATTACTTAGTTTTAAATAAGCATTGTAGTTATCAGGTGAAATGCCACCGGTTGGGCAGAACGTTACATAAGGCACAGGGCCGGCAATTGATTTTAGCATCGGAATACCACCGGCTGCTTCTGCAGGAAAAAACTTGAAATGATCAAGTCCATATTCCATGCCTAACATTAATTCAGATAAAGTCGCGATACCTGGAATTAAAGCAATTGTGCTTTCTTTTGCTGCTGCTAATAAATTAGGCGTTAAACCAGGACTAATGGCAAACACAGCCCCCGCTTCTTCAGCCGCTTTTAATTGTTCTGGCGTAGTGATAGTACCCGCACCGACAATCGCTTCTTTTACTTCTTGGCTAATTAAGCGAATAGCTTCTAAAGCGATCGGTGTGCGCAAAGTGATTTCTAACACTTTAATGCCACCTGCCACTAAAGCTTTTGCTAAAGGCACGGCATCTTCAAGATTCTGTATCACCATCACAGGCATAACAGGGCCAGCGTTTAAAACGTCAGTAGGTTGGATTTTCCAGTTATTTGTACTCATAGTTTTACTCGCTAGATTAAAAATAGTTGTTTGTGTTGATGTTTAATTAATCGACTAAGAATAGATTAGATGCGCCTGTTTCAGCAGAAGAAGCACCTAATCTGAAACCGCCAAACATTTCACGGCCCATACCATAATGGTGGTTTTTAGCCGTATTAGGCACAGGAACTCGGGCATTAAATTCGGCTTCATCCACTAACACATTGATGTTACCGGTTTGTAGATTCATAGAAATAATGTCGCCATTCAATACTTTAGTTAAAGGTCCACCGGCTTCACATTCTGGACACATGTGGATAGCAGAAGGCACCTTACCAGAAGCGCCAGACATACGACCATCGGTTACTAACGCCACTTTAAAACCTTTATCTTGTAATACACCTAAAGGCGGCGTTAATTTGTGCAATTCAGGCATACCGTTAGAGCGAGGGCCTTGGAAACGAATTACAGCAACAAAGTCTTTTTCTAATTCACCGCGTTTAAAGGCGGCTAACATGTCTTCTTGGTCATCAAATACGATCGCGGGTGCTTCAATAATTTGATGCTCAGGAGATACAGCAGATAGTTTAGAAATACCACGGCCTAAGTTGCCATGCATTACGTGTAAACCACCACCAGTTGCGAAAGGTTTCTCAACAGTCCCTAATACTTCAGTATCTAAAGAGGTTTCTGGAACGGGTTCCCATGTCAGTTTGTCATCAATAATCTTAGGTTCTTGACGGTAGTTGTTCATGCCGCGCTCATCTGCAACCGTTAAGATATCTTCATGTAATAAACCATTTCTTAACAATTCGGCTATTAACACACCCATACCACCGGCCGCTTGGAAGTGGTTAACGTCTGCAGGGCCGTTTGGATAAATTTTAGTGATTAATGGTACGGCTTTAGAAAGTCTATCAAAATCATCCCAATTTAAAACAATGCCTGAGGCTCTAGCAATCGCAATTAAATGCATAGTGTGGTTAGTCGAGCCACCGGTTGCTAATAAACCGATCACTGCATTAACAATCGCTTTTTCAGAAACCATGTGCGCGATAGGGCGGTAATCGTTACCTAACGCCGTAAACTTTAACACTTGGGTCGCTGCGGCTTTAGTGAGTTCATCGCGTAACGGTGTATAAGGATTTACGAATGAGCTACCTGGTAAATGCAAGCCCATAATTTCCATCATCATTTGGTTGCTGTTAGCCGTGCCATAAAAGGTACACGTACCTGGGCTATGGTAAGAGGCAGACTCTGCTTCTAATAATTCTTTACGACCAATTTGTCCAGTTGCATAGGCTTGGCGAGCGCGAGACTTTTCTTTGTTGGTTAAGCCACTGGGCATAGGGCCAGCAGGCACAAAGATAGCAGGTAAGTGACCAAAACTGAGGGCGCCAATTAATAAGCCCGGTACAATTTTGTCACACACACCTAAATATAAAGCGCCATCAAACATGTTGTGGCTCATACCTACAGCAGTTGTCATGGCAATTAAATCACGACTAAACAGTGATAATTCCATGCCAGGTTGGCCCTGAGTAATACCATCACACATTGCAGGTACACCACCCGCCACCTGAGCAACACCTCCTGCCGCTCTGATCGCCTCTTTTATTTGGTCAGGTGCATATTTATAGGGTTCATGCGCTGACAACATGTCGTTGTA
>CANGLL010000217.1 GCA_947454605.1 Methylococcaceae bacterium
ATTAATAAAAGCTGCTTTAGGATCCTTTAACGTTTGCGCTAAGAGTGTTTGCATTTGCGCTAAAGCCCAAAACAAATTAACGGCAGTCGGTCTTGATTGTGCCAATAAAGCAATATCTTCAGCTACTTTTTGTTGCCAATCCGCTGCGTCATGGGCAAGATGCCGAGAAACGGATAAGGCCACACCGTAGGCGGCTGCAATACCAATGGCAGGGGCACCGCGCACGCGCATTGAAGCAATCGCTTCTGTAACGCCTGCGGCATCCTGATATTCATCATAAATGATGGTATCGGGTAATTTACGTTGATCCAATACTTTTAAAGAAGTCCCTGTCCAAATCAGAGCTTGCACCGTTTCATTCGTTTGTTGCGTCATTATTTGCTAAAACCTAAGGCTAAAAAGTTATAATTCTCTTATTAAAAATAGTTACTCACACAGGAACAACTGATGCTAATCGATACTCTTCTACATGCGCGTTGGATTATACCCGTTGAACCGGAATCCGTAACCTATGAACACCATAGTTTGGCTATTCATCAGGGTAAAATCATTGATTTATTACCGACAGAACTCGCATTACAAAAGTACGAAGCAATCAGCACAGAAAACTTAGAAAACCACGCGCTATTACCCGGCTTAATTAATTGTCATACGCATGTCCCTATGACCCTGATGCGTGGCATTGCGGATGACCTTGCCTTAATGGATTGGCTACAAAACCATATCTGGCCTTTAGAACAAAAATGGATAAGTCCCGCCTTTGTAAAAGACGGGACAAATTTGGCTATTGCCGAAATGCTCTTAGGTGGCACCACCTGCTTTAATGATATGTACTTCTTTCCTGAAGTTACCGCGCAACAAGCACTAGAACATGGTATTCGTGCAAAAGTGGGACTCATCGTGATTGATTTCCCCTCCGCTTGGGCCCAAAACAGCGAAGAATATATTGCTAAAGGTCTGGCTTTACAAGAGCAATTACGCCATTCCACACTCGTTAGTACCGCCTTTGCCCCACACGCCCCTTATACGGTTTCTGATGAACCCTTACAAAAAATCAGAACGTTAGCAGATGAATTAGATTTACCGGTTCATATTCATGTGCATGAAACGGCTTTTGAAGTGGAACAGGCTCAAACGCAATCAGGCCAACGCCCGATACAACGTTTACAGGCTTTAGGCTTAATTAATCCATCATTGATCGCTGTACACATGACCCAACTCAATGACGAGGACATTAGTTTATTCGCAGAAGCAGGTGCACACATAGTGCATTGCCCGGAGTCTAATTTAAAATTAGCGAGTGGCTTCTGTCCAGTGGCTAAGTGTTTAGCGGCCGGCGTTAATATTGCCTTAGGAACTGATGGCGCCGCCAGTAACAATGATTTAGATATGTTTGGCGAAATGCGTACTGCTGCCCTACTAGCTAAAGGAGTATCTGGCGATGCAAGTGCAGTACCCGCTATGACAGCACTTAAAATGGCGACTATTAATGGTGCCAAGGCTTTAGGCATTGATGATATCACGGGCTCTTTAACGATAGGCAAAGCCGCAGATGTTATCGCAATAGATTTAAGCGCTTTAGAAATGCAACCCATCTATTCACCTTTATCACAAATTGTTTATGCTGCCAGTCGTCAGCAAGTATCTGATGTATGGGTCGCAGGAAAACGTTTATTAAAAGACCGTCAATTAACTACGTTTAATGTGGAAGCTTTAAAAGAAAAAACAAAATTATGGCAAGACCGCTTGTCTTCATGAGTGTCTAATAAGGATTAATCCCTAGATCTATACGTTTTAATGAGCCTGAAGCTAAAAAACGCACTGAATGACTAAGAATTTCTTTAACTGGTTATCGCCAAGTGTTATAGTTTGGGGACAAAAATAAAAACAATGTTGCTATTCGTAGTAACAGAACTTCAACGCAGCATCTTCTTATTACAGAGTGATTATTATGAACGAACTTTTAGAAAATCTAATTAGTCTTACAAAAAAAACAACTAAATTAGTCTTAGAACAGCTTGACGTGATTACTAAGAAAGTAAACGCTGAGCTTAACAAACCTAGCACGACGGCTACACAAGAGGCCGCACCCGTTGCAGCAGCTCCAAAAACAGAGCCTGCTAAAGAAGAACCTGCTAAAACGGTAGCACCAGAAGCGCCTAAACCTGCTGCTGTAGAACCTGTTGTCGTTGCAGAAAAACCAAAACCAGCGCCTAAAAAAGAAGCCGCTCCCGTTAAACCTGCAGCAGCTGCTAAAGCTAAAGCAGTCGATTTTCCCGAAGATTCAGTTCTAAAACGCCATGCAGCGCAATTGAAAGCGTCGGCTACTCAAACAGTTACGATTAAATCAGCTCCTGCAGCGCCTGCAAAATCATCTGTTAGCGAAGTACCAACCGACTCAATCTTACGTCGTCACTACGAAACATTACACAAAAAATAAATCATTTAATAAAATCGATCAAACTAACCCTCGTTAATGGTAGTAGAAGAACAATCCTCTACTACCATTAACGAGGGTTTATCGCTCAACCAAGATCGCTAATTACGCAGAAACCTGATCGATCCAATCTTGTAAGTTATAGTAATTTGTAATACGCGCTACTTTATTATCACGAATCTCAAAAAACGCACCAGCGGGTAAACGATAAGTTTGACCCTTAGCCTCGGGTAATCCTTCATCTGTTTTAATGTATTTGCCTAATACGACAAACTCAGCGGAAGCACGCGCACCATCAGCACTCGCCATAATCACCATCTCTACTAATTGTTCTTTGTAATTAGTATTCATACCGCCCATAAAAACAGAAAACGCTTCTTTACCTACTTCACGTCTACCTTGGTTAATATCATGAATCACATCATCAGTGAGTAAATTTAAAAAAGTGTCCATATCGCCACCATTAAAGGCTGCGTAATAGCTTTCTACGAGGTTAATACTTTCTTGTTGTGCCATGTGTCTTCCAAATTAATATTTAAAATGGCGCGTATTTTATAATTAAACACGCTGCTATGCCTTTCTTTTTATAAAACGACTAATCTTTAGCCCAGCCGCCTTCTCTTAAAGTCACCGTACGATTAAAGACTAACTTTCCATCAACGCTGTCTACTGAATCTAAACAAAAATAACCTGTTCTTTCAAATTGATATCGGTTTTCTGGTAATGCTTGAGCCAAACTCGCTTCTACCCGACAGCCTTCTAACACTTGTAAAGAATCGTGATTAATGACGTCTAAGAAGTTAGGTTCGTTATCAGGACTGGGTACCGTAAATAAACGATCATATAAACGAATCTCTGCTTCAGCAGACTCCGCTTCAGATACCCAATGAATCACGCCTTTTACCTTACGACCCTCTGGATTTTTACCTAAGGTATCTGGGTCATAAGAGCAACG
>CANGLL010000218.1 GCA_947454605.1 Methylococcaceae bacterium
GGACGGGCTCGAACCGCCGACCTAATGATTAACAGTAAGAGTAAGTGTCAAATTTATTACAAATAAATCTAAGATACCTAACTGCTTTTCTTCCTAGTTCGGCGACGATCTCTCAATACTGAACCAATACCGAACTTTTTAACCTGAAAAACATGCCATTTATTTATATTTAAAAATAAAATCAATCGGTTACATACTTTTTATGCCGACCAAAAACCGAAGCCGCGATTATTTTTTCGTAAAATGTTTATAAGCGCCTATTGTCGCTCCAATAGTAGCCCCGGCTACAGGACCAATTAGCGGGACCGGAATTGCAATCGCCGCACCAACAGCCGCTGCCGTTGCTGTTTCTTTCGCCAAACTGGATGATGCTATTTCTTTATATAATTCTTTTGAAGCTTCTGTTACAGCGCTGACACACTTCTCGGTGGCAATCCTCACATCCTCTTGATCCAGTTGACCGTCACCATTTTGATCGAAGGTAGATGTTGCGATGGTTGATAAAGTTCGTCCTGCAATATTAGCTGTCTCAGTAAGTACAGACCCTGCAACCGATCCAAATTCATTAGTTGCCTGCCCAACGCCTTTCGACAACTCAGTTCCTACCTGTTTTACGGTAGTTACAGTTTTCCCACCAAACTCTATAGCTGAAGAAGCGCTAGAAGATATATTAGTGGTCAAGTCAGATACAGCAGATTTATTTTTTTCTGAAATATCAGTAAATATATTTTTCATCATATTTTCTCAGCTTAATTAATATTGATAACTACTTAAGATCAATGAATAAATCATAAAACTCATTTTTATATCTAAAACCACAATACCATTTTATCCGTAATACAGCAGTAAATTATTCTATTCTTTTCTGCCCAAGTATTCATTCAATACGTTAAATATTTCCAATAAATTGGGTCCCTGGGATTATCAAAAGCTCTTTTCCTACGAAACACAGAAACAATAATACCCATTACAACAAAGAGCCAACCAATAAATTCATTATAGATATACAAGCTTGCCATCCAGATATTCAGTCACCAAACCAATAATTTAAGAAGCCTTGACTTTTATAACCTTAAAAAAAATGGCCTTGTTTACTGTTCAGCTAACTCCGCAGGCGATACAGATTTCAATTTATTTTTTTGCTCTTCAACTAGTGATGTAATGACACTCGCATAAAAATCCTTCAAACCTTTCTTAAATTCTTGCTTTTGTTCATCAACCATATCACGCAAGTCTTTCTCAAAACCCTCACGATTAAAATGTTCATCTATTTCTACAATAAATTTATCAACAGTCAGCCAGACAAGAGCACCACCACCAATTCCACAAATTAGAGAAGCGACAGGACCCCCTGCCGCGCAACCAAGAGCGCCTGCACCAGCACCTTCAACAATAGTCGTAGCCTTGGTCGCTGCTTTTACGGCGGCTTTAGTCGCAATTTTGGTGGCAAGCTTTTTACCCATTGCTTTAGCTAAAACAGAGCCAGTTGCTGATAAACCCATCGCCATACCGGCACCTCTAATTGTGGTGTACTTCAAACTGGTAAAACGATCTTTAACATCCTCCGTCGACAAGTTTAATGTTTTAGTCAGCAAATTCATTTCGTCATCATCAAGCGCCATTGTATTTTGAATATTCCCATTAACTGTTTGCCCAGCGACTAATATGGTATTTTTAGAAAACTCATGAATTGAATCCAGTTTTTGTTTTAAATTTTCGTCAAATCCAATTTCTTTGAACAACACTTCTTGAACCTGCCCCCCCATTTTACCTGATAGGGCGGCAACTATCTCCGTATACTCGCCGGTTACAGAGTAATGAAACTCAGCAAATTTTGGAATTTGCTCATACACAGGATCAAACACCTCATCAATTTTTTCATTAATATTGCCTTCAATTCTCCCTAACGCCTTAACATCAAACTCCTCACCAATAGTACCAAAAACATTTGGTAGATTCTTTTTCCAATGATCAACAAATTCATTTGATAAAACAACATGTTTACCATCTGCAGACAAGGATACTCTATTGTTTTCATTAGCAGTGAATACCGCAATTAAAAAAATCACCACTAAGAAGATAATCGTCCACCAAAAACCTCGCCAAAAGATTTTATTTGATACTGAACCATTATTTGTCATTTTTATCTCCAAAGATTCTTACTAAATCGAGCAATTGTAATGTGTAACGACTGAAAGCAAAGGTGGCCAATCCATTAGTAAACAAGAAAGCGAACCAAGCAACATATTTTAGATTTTGATTCTGAATGTGAGTGCTTACACTCAACATAGTCCACCAGCTAAAAGCGTCTTTTTGTGTATTGATAGTTAATAAAAAATTAGTGACCGCACACTCAGTTGAAAAAACAGCTAAAGCACCGGTTAGCGTTGCTTGCAAAGACGCATCCACATATTCAGGAATAGGTGTATAAAATTGAATTAGTAATAATAAAATGAGTAAAAAAATTGCGTTAATCGATACAACCATATCTTTTGCTATAACAAATTTTACGTTTTCTTTAATAGACCCCGTTAAAATCGCTAGCACCTTAAAGTACCCCCAAGACAGAATGAAAATATCTATAAACAAGAGATATATTATTTCAGACCCCCATGTGATTAAAGACAACGCAAGAGATGTCCCTAAGAATATTGATATAAATACTGATTTTAAAAAAACGAACTGCCTACTACTGAACAATCGATAAAAAAATGTACCCTCAACAAAATATGACCGCGCCAGACATTCTCTTTTTTTTACAGACAATTCCATTACACCAACACAAAGAACGCACATACTGATAAACGGAAATACTAAACTTATACAAGGGCCCGAATAACTATTTATCCACGCCAAGAGCGGAATAAAACTAACGATGGCAAGAGCGAAAGACATTTTATTTTGCTGTTTCATACGAATATTCTTTCAATGCAAGACTTACAACACAGATAAAATCTGTAATGAAGAAAAAAGATGGACACACAATCATCAAGTTAACGGCTTTTTTACAGCACTAATATCAGACGTATAATAAAATCCAGTTCCGGGAATACCAATACTGAAGTAATGGTGCCCCTTAGCATTTATACCTAACCGGCAAAGCCCGAGATTAATCGACCAACCAACACCTCCGGTTGAAATATTTGCGCGAATCGGACCTACAGTCAGAGACTTTCGCCATTTCAAACCCATTAAAGACTCCACAAGTTAATACAAAAAGAAAATATTATAAACCTACCTTATCCAAATTATTTAATCCTAAAGTTAATAAAATTAACAGAAATTGATCCCTAAAAAGACTTTTCGAAATTACTACATTGAGACCTTTGCTTGATTAGGTGATCTCTGTAATACAATGGCCTAAAACTGATTTTTTAA
>CANGLL010000219.1 GCA_947454605.1 Methylococcaceae bacterium
GATCGCTAATCGTGAAGAGGGTCCGGCTTATGCGGCCACTGCTGGGGTTATGACTGGACTTTTACATATGTTGGGTCGTACGATGTGTGGCGCTGCTGATTTAGTGACTTTTATGGTTCCCACTAAACCTATTGTAAGACCCGGCTTTATATGGCAAGGTTTTAAAAAGGAAACTACTTACAATGGCAATTGGGAATTAATCCAATAAGTTACCATCGGTTTCTTAAAGTATAAAAAAGGGTGTCTTTCGACACCCTTTTTTGTTTTTACCTTAAAGCAGTAAAACAACTATTCTCTGCCGTTAAATACACCTAAGATTTGTAATAAGCTTAAGAATAAGTTGTAGATAGAAACATACAATGAAATAGTGGCTAAAATGTAATTTCTTTCACCACCATTGATGATTTGGCTGGTTTGTAACAAGATCATGCCTGACATCAATAAAATAAACATCGCAGATACGGCTAAAGATAATGCAGGAATAGCAAATACCATAGCTCCAATACCCGCTAAAAGTGCCACTAATACACCCACCATTAAAAAACCACCTAAGTAGCTAAAGTCTTTTCGACTGGTTAATGCATAAGCCGATAAGCCTAAGAAAATGGCGCCAGTTCCGCCTAATGCCATAATAACTAATTCATGGCCATTAGCAAAAGCGTGTAAATAGAAAGATAAAATAGGGCCTAAGGTTAAACCCATAAAACCCGTTAAAGCGAATACAAATAACAAACCTAAAGCACTGTTACTGTACTTAGTGGTTAAAAATAACAAGCCGTAAAAGCCTATAAAAGTGGATAGCATGCCGAAAGGTGCAAGGTTAAGCGTCATAGCTAAACCTGCAGTGGCAGCGCTAAAAAGTAAAGTCATTGATAATAGCAGGTAAGTGTTTCTAAGCACTTTATTGGTAGCCAGAATACTCGATTCGGGACGTGAAATTATAGTAGAAGATCTCATAGTAATACGTTTCCTTAGTTAGACAATGAACAAAATAGAGTGTGTTTTCAGTGATCAACCATCACATTACATCAACAATATACACAGACAATCCAATTTTACAAGAGTTTCACTGAATAGGTAATAAATCTTGTGTGTTGAGTGGTGATAGATGCCAATATAATGTTTTATATGACACTAACTGATGGGTATAATTAATTTTTTAGATGATTAGGTGGGTTATATGCTACAGAGAGTACATGATTTGTTAGATAAAAAACATACGATTGCCTCTCCAGGTTTTAATCGTTGGTTGTTGCCACCCGCGGCACTTGCTATACATCTATGTATTGGTATGGCTTATGGCTTTTCGGTATTTTGGTTGCCTTTATCTAAAGCCTTAGGCATTAAAGACAGTATTGCGTGTGGACCTGAGGTCGGTTTTTTTCAAGAGTTGTTTATCACCACCTGTGATTGGAAAATATCTACTTTGGGTTGGATGTACACCTTGTTCTTTGTGTTTTTAGGTTCCTCAGCGGCGTTATGGGGTGGTTGGTTAGAACATGTAGGGCCTCGCAAAGCGGGTGTTATTAGTGCACTCTGCTGGTGTGGTGGTATGTTACTTTCTGCGTTAGGTATTTATGTTCACCACTTTTGGATTATGTTGATAGGTTCCGGTGTGATTGGCGGTATTGGATTAGGATTGGGATATATTTCTCCGGTATCGACTTTAATTAAATGGTTTCCTGATCGAAGAGGCATGGCGACAGGTATGGCCATTATGGGCTTTGGCGGCGGGGCCATGATTGGTTCACCGTTAGCAACTCTGTTAATGAAACAATTCGCGACAGCCACTGATGTGGGGGTTATGCAAACCTTTATGGTAATGGCTGGACTTTATTTTGTATTTATGATGTCAGGTGCTTTAAGTTATCGTATTCCTGAAACTGATTGGCAACCTGAAGGCTGGGTAGCGCCCATTAATAAATCGGGTAAATCCATGATGACTCAGCATCATGTGCATGTAAAAAATATTTTTAAGATTAAACAATTTTGGTTGGTCTGGGGGGTGTTATGCATGAATGTCAGTGCCGGTATTGGTGTTATTGGGATGTCTTCGCCCATGTTGCAAGAAGTCTTTGGTGGTCAGTTGCTGGGCATTGCTAAAACTTATAATGAATTGGATAAAACAGAATTGGCCGCTATTGCTTCGGTTGCGGCTGGTTTTACCGCGTTATTGAGTTTATTCAATATTGGTGGTCGCTTTTTTTGGGCAAGTCTGTCTGACTTTTTTGGCCGCAAAACGACTTTTTTAATCTTTTTTATTATCGGTGGGCTTTTATACATCAGTGTGCCGGGTAGTGCCATGGCCGGTAATAAAGTGTTATTTGTATGCGCGTTCTGCGTGATACTCAGTATGTATGGTGGCGGTTTTGCTACGGTGCCGGCTTATTTAGCAGACTTGTTTGGTACCCAAATGGTAGGTGCCATTCATGGGCGGTTATTAACTGCATGGGCAACGGCCGGTATATTGGGCCCTGTGATAGTTAACTACATGCGTGATTATCAATTGGGCTTAGGCTTACCGCGTGAGCAAGTGTATAACCAAACTATGTTAATTTTGGCTGGTTTATTAATGATAGGTTTGGTGTGTAATTTATTGATCAGGCCTGTTGCGGAACACTGGTTTATGACACCAGACGAACTAGCGTTAGAAAAACAGCATTTGCAAGATAAAGTCGCAGAAGATGCGCTGGAGTTGCTTGGGGATGATGGCATTGTTGAGTTTGTTAAGCCCACGCCCTTAATTAAGGTGTATTTAGCATGGGCTTTAGTGGCAATACCCTTAAGTTGGGGTATTTATAACACTTTGGTCAATGCGACTAAGTTTTTTAGTTAGATTCTTAGATATCAACGGATAGTATTAGGTGCCTATTCGTTGATAAAGCAGAGTGATTTAACAAAGTCCTTGTTAAATCAACATTTTGGGGGCGGGGGTACAAAAATCTGTGTTGCCTGTTGTAGTAATGCCTGCTACACAAAAATAATAGGTTTGCCCCGGAATTAAATCGGCCACTTCAAATCTAGTTTGCGTGCTATAACCCATGATTTTGAACTCTTGTTCAACACCCGCAATCGCGGGGCTTTTCATCTTCCATATATACGCACCAGCGTGATCGATCAGTTTAGCGATTAATACCGCAACGCCCGAGTTACTGCCGTCGATAACCGCCAATGTGGCTTTATCACGTGCAATCTGTTCTTTAGTAATGTCAAAACCCCTAAAGCGCTCCATTCTATCCTATTCAAATTTTTTATTTTAAGTGCTTCTAAATGTCGGATTGTGTGCATCCATTTATCTCGATAGCGATAACTGGGGGGTATTTTTGCTTGGCAAAAGCCTAAAGGCAAGTTTGGATGGCATATATCATATCTTGC
>CANGLL010000220.1 GCA_947454605.1 Methylococcaceae bacterium
ATAAATAGACACCCAACATCGATTATCAAAAAATTACACGCAGTTAGCTTACGCGACACACGGCTGAAACATCCAACATAAATATCAGAAACGCAATTCGCCGTTAAGCTACGCAAAAAACCGATGTTAACCGTCAACCCGTGGTTGGAGTACTTTTTTCGCGAATCGGAGAACTCCACTAATTTTTTAGCGCGCGCGACTAGCGTATCTAAGGCTTGAATATGTTTCTAAAATATTAATTTCGCGACGAAGTAAAATAAACCACACATTTAATATTGAATAGGAGTATGCTCTAACCCATACGCGAATCCTTATTTTTTTTCGTGTCCTTTTGAGTTTGCGACCGCGTTTCGCGTGCCCCATCCGCAGGTTTAACCCTGCGTTGAATGTATCGCGTTTTCTAGAAGCAAAAACAATCTTCCTATCGGCGAAATTAATCGCATACCTCCCTCTCGCACAAGCCATTGGCGAGAAACGCACAGCACACCATTTTCACCTAAGCCTTATGCCTGTAGAAAACGGCTCTTATTTTTTTCTACATCGCTTAAGTTTTTCGCATTATTGCATCCACGCTTTTAATATTTGACACGTGTTTGCGGTACTGCCTTTTTATCCAACGCAAGGTATAGACATGAGAAAGAGTAAAGTTGTATTAGATTTTGTTAAATTGTTAGTGGCAATAAAGGTTGAGTTTTATTTAAACGTGATAGATAAGTTAACGGGGAATATTTATTTTGTAACCTCTGATGTGCCTTTGTCGGCTTTATCGACGGCGGTGGCTAATATCCAAACGGCGATGCTTGCCGCTGAAGATGGGGGGTACACGGCCAAATCGCATCTTAAAGATGTCGTTAAAGAAGCAGATGACTTATTCACCAGAGAAGCACGTTATGTAAACAGAATCTCGAACGGTGATGAAACCATGCTGTTAAGCAGTGGTTTTCATGTATCTAAACAACCGACACCGTTTAATAAACCCCCCATTGCAGCTATAGATGGCGAGCATATAGGATCGGTTAAATTAGTTGGTAAGCAGGATCCGCATGGTCGGGCCTGTATTTGGCAACTCTATAAGGGCTCAATACTGCCAGAGGATGCCATCTGGGTTACGATGGCCACCACGACTTCGGCAACCTATTTCCATGAGGGCTTAGAATCGGCACAATACTATTATTTTAGGATGGCCATAGTGACACCTGATGGCACGACTGATTTTTGTGAACCGATTAGAAAGTTGGTTGTTTAATCTGATTCACCTTAATTGGTCTAATATGAATGGGCAGATTTCTCTGCTCATTTTTTTGAGTTAGCCGAATTTAAGACGCCTGTTTTATGGCCGCCAAACCGTTCGGTTTTTTAACAATCTGAAGCTGGGCTTTAAAGCGCTTATGAACGGCTTCAACATGAGAGATAACACCCACGGTTTTACCGTGTGTATGTAAGTTTTCTAAGGTGCTAATCACGGTGTATAAAGCATCCGCATCTAGATTACCAAAACCTTCATCTAAGAATAATGAGTCAACTGACCGGCCATTATTAGCTAATTCCGATAAACCTAAGGCCAGCGCTAAACTCACGATAAAACTCTCGCCACCCGATAACGTTTTAGGTAAGCGTCTTACATTGGCTTGATAAGTATCTTCAACTTCTAAGGCTAAACCCAGTTCACTATAGGCTTGGCGTAAATAATAACGGCCACTGATTTTTTCTAATAGCGCATTAGTCTGTGACAATAGCTTATCGGCCAATTGATTTTGCACGCGTCGTCTAAAGGCCATGCCATTTTCAACATTGATTAAGGCCGCGTCGGCAATATACACTTTAGCGTCTACCTCTAGTTGCTGTAAGCGTTCTGCAACCTCTTCATAAGCTGCTTGATTTTGAGATTGCTCATCTAACAAACGCTCTACATGCTCTATTTCCATGCGGGTAATGCTGATCTTTTCGCTCTGACTTTTTAAGGTTTGTTCCAGCTCTAGTGAATTTATTAACGTATCGTTAGTCGCGGCATAGGCCGCATCAAGCTCTGTTTGTAGAGCCTTTATGTCTTGTGCTTTTGCGCTTAACTGTTTTGCTAACTCAGCCTGTTGGCGTTCAATATCTGCCTGATTTTCCATAACATCAAGTACTTTGCTAATCTCTTGCAGGCTCGTAAATGAAGTACTGGCTATTTTTTCTTGAGTGGTCTTTTGTAATTGCCCTAAATCAACCTCTAAGCTAACTAAGGCCTGTTCTTTTTCGGCGATCAGTTTTTGTTTTTCTATTAACCCTAGGTGCAAACCTATCGCTTCTTGCGTTTGCAACTGTTCCGTAAACGCTTCTATTTGCGCATTGCAACGACTGATTTCTTGCTGACAAGTCACCTGTTTTTCTTCTAATGCCACCCGCTCTTCCTGTAAGGATTTATGGCGATAGCTATACGTGTGATATTCCTGACGACGGGTATTTAGTTTATCAAACAAGGCATCTTCTTGGCCTTTGGCGGGCATTTTTTCATCAAAAACAGCCAACTGTGCCGCCACTTTTGCCGCTAATTCAGCTTCTTGAACTTGACTAGTGGCTAAAGCGGTCTCAAGGTCTATTTGTTCTTGTGAAGCCCCTTCAGTACCCGAACCTAATTGGGCTTTATTAGCCAATAATTGTTCAATAATTTGCTCACCTTTTGCAATAAGCGCTGTATTTTTTTCTATCGAACTCTGTTTAGTTTTAATGCTAGCCGTTAGATTGGCAATTTCTTTTAACTCATCGTTTGATTGCAGTAGCAAGTCTTTCATTAAGCTGATGTTATTAATCGTCAGTTCTTTACTCGCACAGTTAAGACGATTAACTTGATTTAACCACTCGCCTCTTAGTTTAGAGGATTCAATTTGCTTAGCGGTATTATTTGCACTGTTCTTTTGTGCGGCGCTGATCTTAAAGTTTACCTGACTGATATCTTCTTTAAGTTCACGCATTTTAGCTTTTTGATCAACCAACGCCTGCTTAGAGTTACTGACCATCGGGGGATATTTAGCATAAGGATGCTGTAAAGCCCCACATAAAGCACACGGCTTGCCATGCACTAAATGAACACGATCAGGCGTTAGCTTTTTTAATAGCCCTTCATAGATAATCGCGGTTTCTAATGAAGCCTTGATATTTTCTTCGCGCTTCATATCTTGCTTGAGCTTTTCTAATGCAAGTGTTAATTCATCTGCATCATATTCAGGTGTTTCTTTGGATTTAAACCATGAAAAAAAGCCGGACTTACCCACGAGCTTTTCATGCTTTAAACCTATGTTATAAAGTACCTGAAAATTTTTTACACGCTCTTGTTGGTCTTGTCTTAAAGACTCCAGATGATCAAATGTATTACCCTG
>CANGLL010000221.1 GCA_947454605.1 Methylococcaceae bacterium
ACCAAGTAAGGCTTATTTCTCTTGCTGAAAAATACTATGGACCACAAGTACGCGCTTTAATCGGCCTAATATATTCCAGCCTTAATTTAACGGTTCCCCAGAGTTTAGCGCTTTCGCTCAATCCAACGACAACTTACAAATTAACATTAAATGAAGAGGACTGGCCAATGGCAGGAGAATGGCACATTCGATGATGCGATTACATGAAGATATGGAAGCATTTTTGGATTTGGTGCAAGCCACCTCAGAAAACATGGACTTGCCACAGGTATACATTGAAAAAGATTACTGGGTAACAAAGGCATTGAAACACCTTTGTGAGTCTACTCATGTAAACGAAGTCGTATTTAAAGGTGGTACATCTTTGTCTAAGGCCTACCGATTAATAGATAGGTTCTCGGAAGACATAGACTTGGCGGTATTCGCTGGCGGCCAGAACGATTCTGCACGCAAAATTTTGCTAAAAAGCGTTGAAAATACAGTTGTAAACGGACTTAATGGGCTTAAAGATGACCCTAGGGTATCAAAGGGCTCCAATTATCGAAAAACCGTTTATCAATATCCACGCTGTGTTGATGGTGATAATTTTGGGCAAGCATCTCAAGAACTATTGTTAGAAATAAATGCTTTCACAAATCCTGAACCTTATGAACTAAGGCAGATACAATCCTTTATTGCGGAAACTTTGTTGAAGCAGGATCGAGCTGATTTGATAAAAGATTACGGGCTAGAAAGTTTTTCAATCAATGTACTTTCTGTAAAACGAACACTCGTTGAAAAAATGCTTGGCGTTATCAAGGATAGCTATTACGAAAACCCTGTAGAACGACTTTCTGATCGTATTCGTCATCTTTATGATATATGCCTTATTCTACGCGAAGAGGAATATAAAAATTTCGTTCAGAGTCCGGAATTTGTAACCTTGTGTAAATTTTGTATCCTCGATGAAAAATCAGGAGTGTTTGGAAAATCTGATTATCTTAAAAAGCCTTTAGTTAACGCACCACTATTTACAGAGTTTTCTAACTGGCAAACATCGCTAGAAAAAACCTATGAAGGTGTCTTCGCTGATCTTGTTTTTGGTGAAAAGCCAGAAATGGATGAGATTGCCGTAGCTCTCCGTTTTCTGCATAAAAACCTAACATAAGTAACGGAGGTTACTTGTTATGAGAAAAACTAAATCTTCAATTCTTAAAGCGGTACATGAAACAGCAAAAGGATTACATGCAGCGGGCGTTATGGACAAAACCACTATGAGAGAGTTTGATAGTCTTTGTCTTCCCCCTATAACTAAACTTCAACCAGATGAAATAAAACAAGTTAGAGAATCTGCAAAAGTTAGCCAAGCCGTATTTGCAACTATTCTTAACACCAGTGTTTATACCATTCAAAAATGGGAATCAGGGGATAAAAAGCCAACTGGCACAACTCTTAAGCTTTTGCATATGGTAAAAGATAAAGGCTTAACCATAGCTTTTTAAACTACCTCAGTCCCATGCTTTCACAATGTTTCTTGCGATTGGCGAAAGTTCATCCAGTGCCTTTATATTTTCAAGGGCAATAGCTCTAAAATTATCAGACAATCTAATCTCCGAGGCGAGTTGCATCCAATAAGCACTGGCATTTTTCATAGCAGGTATCCAAATATCCAAAGTTTCACTAGTCGGCATGGGCGGTGCTAATTGACGCGGCACTATTTCACCATTAATGGGCGCATACAACATAGGTAACACATCATAAGCGGGTGCAAGTCGGTAGGGAAAATAATCATTATGATGATTAACCAAAGACGCATTGCCAAAATGCTGATCAGTATTCCCGATCAATTGTCCAAAAACGGCTTGATAACGCAGTGCCTTAGCCTCAGTTGAGGAGATCATTTTTTGATCGACTAAGCGGATTGCGGCCTTAAGCCATGTATCTCTCATACCAAAATATTCATCATCGATCGCACCAATAGAAATAACGCCGCTACGCCCGTGAATGCCATGCCTATCAAAACGTGTCACCTCTAAAAACACCCGATTTCCAGCAAACAAGATCTCTGATTTTGCCGCAGCAAATTCAGTTTTTCTGATGGATTCTAAAGCAATATGCTCCGCAATCAATAAATCGCGCCATCGTGTACTAACGGGGGTGTCATCAGCAGGTGAAAATTTCACAATCACACCTTCTATTACGTCATGTTCATTACCTATGATGGATGTCGTAAATTTAGGTTGCTCACCTCCCGCACTCGACCCTGCTGTGGTGCCGGCCATCGCTTCTTCTGCTAATTCCACATAACGCGTTTCACGTTCATTTACGTGTATGGGTATCAGCGGTGCCGTTAATGATTGATAGAAATACGCCAGCGATTCATTACCCACAATAATGTCACCGATACAATCTTCACCGCGACACACCAAGGCATACAACGCATCATCATCGCTCCAATCAGCAATCCGTTCTGGAAGGCGAAGTTCTCTATTTTTATTAGTGAATGATCGACCGATAAAGCCTTGTGGCCGCATGTCCTGTAGAAAATAAGGTAAACCATCAAAGAGCTGTCGACCTTTGTATTGATCCAGTTCTATAGCAAATTGTCCTGCTACCAAAACACAAAGTTCCCCATAAGTCTGAACCGACCCTTGTGAGGTAATTCGAAAGATTGGAAATTTCGAACCCAAACCACGAAAATCACGAGTGCACGCGTACATAGTTGATCGTGCCTTTCCAATAGAGATTACGTTATCCCCCGCACTGGCCATTAGCCTGGAAAACTTCGACTGACTTATATTAAGCTTATACAACAAATCGGCCGTTTTTTTAGCTCCCCCTTGTAATGCACTTTTAAGTTGATTGTGTAGGCTATCCATTATTCTTTAATAACATGAATAAAAACTGCATAGATTTTGAATAGATTATACTGATAAAAAAATAATTAATTCAATCACTTTTGTGATTAAAAAATTTTAATTTGCATAGATTATTTTAATCAATACGCGATGCTCAACTTTTAAACCTCAACCAATTGCTCAAAAAGCAAAGTTGGGTTGCCCAACATTCTTCCCAAGAAACAACCCATCGTATGGGCAAGCACTTTGCGGATGTAACCTTTATCCCCGATTAACAAGCCTTGCAGACCGGCGACTATCTCAGGCAGCACATCCCGTTCGTCCACATTCGCGATCGAGCATACTTACAGATTGGCATCGGAAAGCCGTCAACCAACTAGATCGAATCATCCCTTGCCCCTATTTCCCACGTGATGTGATCCTGTATGCGTCTTTTCAGATCCCATAAATTAGCACTTTGCTTAGCAAAGTTGGCACGCGATCCTAAGTGAGG
>CANGLL010000222.1 GCA_947454605.1 Methylococcaceae bacterium
TAACATATTAAAAGAAAAAGAGTTATTGGCAGAATCAGTTGTCAAGGATTACTTGACAACTGCCGCAGACAATAAACAATATAACGTTACGTTCTACGCACTTGAAATGGTATTAGCGATTGGTTTTCGAGTTCGTGGTTCAAGAGGTACAGAGTTTAGAAAATGGGCAAACGCTAATCTGAAACAATACCTCATTAAAGGTTTTGTAATGGATGATGAGCGACTAAAAAACCCTAATGGCAGACCCGATTATTTCGATGAGCTGCTAGAGCGTATCCGTGACATACGTGCGTCAGAATTACGCTTTTACCAAAAAGTACGTAATTTACTTTCGTTGTCATCTGATTACGATGCTACTGATAAAGCCACGCAAATGTTTTTTGCTGAAACCCAAAACAAATTACTGTATGCAATTACTGGTCATACAGCAGCCGAAATTATTGTGAAACGCGCAGATGCGAACGCACCCAATATGAACTTAAACACATGGAAAGGGAAAATAGTGCGTAAGGGTGACATCACAATTGCTAAAAATTATTTAAATGCTGACGAAATAGACAGTCTTAATCGATTAACAGTTATCTTTCTTGAAACCGCGGAATTACGCGTTAAAGAACGTAAAGACCTGACCATTAATTATTGGCGTGAAAATGTCGATAAATTACTTACCTTTAATGATAAACCTATTCTTGGTTCCACTGGACGTATCAGCCATGCGCAAATGGAAAAACAAGTATTTTCCGTGTATGAACAATTTGATAATAGACGTAAACACCAGCAAGCCATTGATGCCGATACACAGGATTTAAACGAATTAAATGACGTGGCTAACACCATCGTTGAACAACAGCGAGGTGGAAAATGAGTGTTCCTACTTTAAGATTTAAAGATGATGATGGACAAGAGTTTCCAGAGTGGGAAGAGAAAAATATTTCTGAAGTATTAAAGATTGGAAGTGGTAAAGATTACAAAAAACTAGTATCTGGTGATATTCCTGTTTATGGAACAGGTGGGTATATGTTGTCCGTAAATGACTATTTATATGATGGTGAAAGTGTTTGTATTGGACGTAAAGGTACTATTGATAGACCTGTCCTTTTAACAGGTAAATTTTGGACAGTAGATACACTTTTTTATACCCACAGCTTTATCAAATCATTACCAAGATTTATTTATGCTGTATTTCAAAATATAGATTGGAAGAGTTATAACGAAGCTAGTGGTGTTCCCAGTTTATCTAAGAGTACAATTGAAAAAATTGAAATCAACATCCCATCCCTCCCCGAACAAACAAAAATAGCAAACTTTCTCACCGCCATAGACGAGAAAATCTCCTTACTCACCCAGAAATCTTACTTATTATCCCAATACAAAAAAGGGGTGATGCAACAGATATTCAGTCAAGAATTACGATTCAAAGATGATGATGGGCAAGAGTTTCCAGAGTGGGAAGAGAAAACTTTGGGTGAAGTTACTACTTATACGAAAGGATTTGCTTTTAAATCTGATGATTATCAAGAGGATGGAATACGAATTATTCGTGTATCTGATTTAACTGCGTCTGCAATTAAGCAAAATAATAAATCAATTTTCATTGATTCCTCAAAAATAGACAAATACGAGTCTTATAGGATTAAACGCAATGATATTTTAATAACAACAGTTGGTTCAAAACCTGACTTAATTGAATCTGCGGTTGGGCGAGGAATATTAATCACCAATAATGATGAAGGTTTGTTAAATCAGAACTTATTAAAACTAAATCATTCAACGGGGTTGGAAAATGGTTTTTTATTCAGGCAGATTAACTCTGAACGATATATAACACACATAAAAAACATACAGCGTGGAAATGCAAATCAGTCAAATATAACATTAAAAGATTTATTTGAATTCGTTGTTTTTATTTGTGGTTATAAAGAACAAACCAAAATCGCCAATTTTCTCACTGCGATTGACGAGAAAATCACCAACAATCAAACTCAACTGGATGCTGTAAAGCAATATAAGCAGGGTTTATTACAGCAGATGTTTGTGTAAGCCAGCATGACTAAACTTCAATCAGAATATGCGTTAGAAGAAGCATTGATGAGCCAATTGCAGGACATGGAATATACCCGTGTTGCAATTGATGATGAACCCATGATGTTGGCTAATCTTAAACACCAATTAGAGATTCATAACAAGGGTATCAAACTCACCGATTCTGAATTTGAACGTGTTCTAATTCATTTGAATACTGGCACCACTTTTGATAGAGCCAAGATTCTGCGTGATAGATTTGCTTTGAAACGCGATAACGATGAAACCCTTTATCTGACCTTCTTAAATTCCGATGATTGGTGCATGAATGAGTTCCAAGTCACCAACCAAATTACCATGCAGGGTAAGCGTAAGAATCGCTATGACGTTACCCTGTTAATTAATGGTTTGCCGTTGGTGCAGATTGAATTAAAGCGCAGAGGTGCAGAGCTTAAAGTTGCTTTTCATCAAATCAATCGTTATCAACATAATTCCTATGATGCGGGTTTTGGCTTATTCCAGTATGTGCAGTTATTCATCATCAGTAACGGTGTTAATACCAAGTATTTCTCTAACAATAAAGAACAGTCCTTTAATCAAACCTTCTTTTGGACAGATAAAGAAAATAACCGTCTCTCTGATTTACATGAGTTCAGTGCCGAATTTCTAAAACCTTGCCATATTGCCAAGATGATGACGCACTATATGGTGCTAACTGAAGAGCAAATCATCAAGGTGCTTCGACCCTATCAGTTTTATGCCACGGAAGCATTGGTTGATAGAGTTAAGAACAGCAATGACAATGCCTATATTTGGCACACGACA
This sequence comes from Methylococcaceae bacterium, assembly GCA_947454605.1. GTDB lineage: Bacteria > Pseudomonadota > Gammaproteobacteria > Methylococcales > Methylomonadaceae > Methylobacter_C. The sequence goes on from CANGLL010000222.1 coordinate 2,848, forward strand.
GGTTCTGGAAAAACACTCACTTCATTCAAAGCCAGCCAAATTATCATGCGTATGCCGAAAGTGCATAAAGTGGTGTTTGTGGTGGATAGAAAAGATTTAGATTACCAAACAGCTCGTGAATTTAATGGCTTCTGTAAAGGTAGTGTTGATGAAACCACTAATACCCATACCTTGGTCAAACAGCTGAATGATAATGGCACCAAGCTTATTCTGACCACGATTCAGAAACTCAATAATGCCATCATGAATCCCAAGCATTTGAGTTATGTTTCTCACCTACAAGATAAGAAGTTCGTGTTCATTTTTGATGAATGCCATCGTAGTCAATTTGGCGATACACATAAAAACATCAAAAAGTTCTTCACCAATGCCCAGATGTTTGGTTTTACAGGTACACCCATCTTTGCTGACAACGCCAACCAACGCACCACCAAAGATTTGTTTGGCGAATGTCTACACAAATATGTGATTGTAGA
>CANGLL010000223.1 GCA_947454605.1 Methylococcaceae bacterium
ATTGTGCATAGCTTATGGGACTATATCCCTAATGAATTTGACGACTATATCGCTAAGCCTAAAGAAAATGGTTATCAATCTTTACATACGGTTATTCATGATGACGAGGGCAATCGCATAGAGGTACAAATCCGTACGCAAGCCATGCATGATTATGCTGAATTAGGTGTCGCCGCACATTGGTCCTATAAAGAAGGCGGCAAACAATCAGCCGCTTTAGAAAAAAGCGTCGCAACACTTCGTCAATTACTCCACGAAAAACAAGATGACGAGTCTTTATCAAGAGACTTTCATAGTGAACTCTTTAACGACAAAGTGTATGTTTTGAGTCCTGCTAATAAAGTGATTGAACTACCTAAAGGCTCAACGCCTTTAGACTTTGCCTATGCCATTCATACAGACGTGGGACATCGATGCCGAGGCGCTAAAATAAATGGCAAAATAATCCCCTTAACTTACCCGCTTAAGTCTGGCGAACAAATTGAGATATTAACCACCAAAATTTGTGCACCCAATCGTAATTGGATAAACCCCAATCTAGGCTACTTAAAAACGAGTCGTGCTATTCATCGAGTTAAAAGCTGGTTTCGTAATCACCAAAAAGTTGAAACCATCAATGTTGGCAGAACCATCTTAGAGAAAGAGTGCAAGCATCTAGGCATTAAAAATATCGACATGGTAGACCTGCTTAGTTTCTTTAAACACGCTAACTCAGATGATTTTTTTGAAGCCTTAGGCAGAAATGACATTAATGAACGCCAATTAGCAGGCTATTTAAAAATACCTGATAGTCCGCAACACACTTCATCATTTAGGCGTAAAACAACTTCCAGCGCAACGCCGTTAACACTATCAGTTGCCGGCATTAATAATATTGCCACCTCTTTTGCACATTGCTGCTCACCCAGCATTGATGATGCCATTATTGGTTTTATCTCTCACCATCATGGCATTACGATTCACCGAACTGATTGCAAAAACATCACTCAACTGGATAGTGACAAACAATCTCAATTAATTTCAGTCAACTGGGACACTCATCATTCTGATCCAAGCTCAGAAACTTAAAATTACGCCAAATTCAGTCGACGCGGTACTATACATCTATAATTTTCTATCGAACTCTCAGCTTCTATGCAAAACAGTTTAATTCTTATCGACGGCTCATCTTTTTTGTTTCGCGCTTACCATGCCGTACCACCTTTATCCAACCCAAAAGGCGAACCCACCAACGCCATTTATGGCGTGTCGAATATGCTACGTAAGCTTATCAACGACTATCCTACTGAATACTTTACCGTCGTATTTGATGCACCTGGCAAAACCTTTCGTAATGAAATTTATGATCAATACAAAGCACATAGACCACCGATGCCCGATGATCTTCGTGTACAAATAGAACCCTTACACCAACTGATCAAAGCCATGGGCTTACCCTTGATAATGGAGTCTGGTGTTGAAGCGGATGATGTATTAGGCGCACTTGCACAACACGCGGCTCAACAAGGATTTAAGGTGATTATTTCCACCGGCGACAAAGACATGGCGCAATTAGTTACCGAGCAAATTATCTTAGAAAACACCATGTCTAACACCCGTATGGACAGACAAGGGGTTATTGATAAATTTGGCGTTGCTCCTGAACAAATTATTGATTATTTAGCCCTAATGGGTGACACCAGCGACAACATTCCTGGCGTACCTAAAGTAGGCCCCAAAACGGCAGCCAAATGGTTAGAGCAATATCAAACGCTAGAAAACTTAGTGGCTAATGCTGACAAGATCACCGGCAAGATTGGTGAGAACCTCCGCGCAAGTTTAGATCAATTACCTTTAGCCAAACAATTAACCACCATAAAAACCGACCTTAACTTGCCTTATGGCATGGCCGATTTAAAAAAACAAACCATCGATACAGAAGCACTAAAAGAAATACTGATCCAATTAGGTTTTTCGTCATGGGTAAAAACACTCGATAATCAATCAAGTCCAGCAACTCAAGACGCCTCATCTGCAACAGCCCCCGCAACAGAAGCTAAACCCACGATTATCCCTGGAACCTATGAAACCATTTTAACTCAGGAGCATTTTGAAAAGTGGTTGGCAGAACTTAACAATGCCAAATTGTTCGCTTTTGATACCGAAACCACCAGTCTGGATTACTGCAAAGCAGAAATCGTGGGGGTTTCATTTGCTGTGGTAGCAGGCAAAGCCGCTTATTTACCTTTAGCACATCAATACCCTGACGCACCTTTACAGCTTGATCGTACAAAAATATTAGCGCAATTAAAACCGTTACTAGAAAACCCTAACAAGGCTAAGCTCGGTCAAAATCTTAAATACGACGCTCATGTTTTGGCTAACCATGGCATATGTCTACAAGGCATTGCCCATGACAGCATGTTGGAGTCCTATGTATTAAACAGTACAGCGACCCGCCATAATATGGATGATCTAGCTAAGGAATACTTGGGCGTTACCACTATCCACTACGAAGATATCACCGGCAAAGGTGTTAAACAAATTTCATTTCAAGAAGTCCCTATTGAGCAAGCCGCGCCTTATGCCGCCGAAGATGCCGATATTACCTTGCAACTACATCAAACACTGATCACTAAGTTACAAGAACAACCCAGTCTTTTAAGCTTATATCAAGATATTGAAATGCCCTTGTTGTCAGTGCTTTCTCGCATTGAAAGCAATGGCGTATTGATTGATACCGGTATGCTGTCTCAGCAAAGCTTAGAACTTGCCAGCCAAATTGTCAGTCTTGAGCAAGCTGCCCATGAATCAGCCGGGCATGCTTTTAATTTAGGCTCGCCCAAACAACTACAAACCATTCTTTACGATCAACTCAAATTACCTATTAGAAAAAAGACCCCTAAAGGTCAGCCTTCTACTGAAGAATCTGTCTTACAAGAACTAGCATTGGAATACCCTTTACCTAAACTCATTTTAGACTATCGGAGTTTAAGCAAACTTAAATCCACTTACACCGATAAACTCCCGTTACAGGTCAATGATAAAACGGGGCGCGTTCATACTTCATACCATCAAGCCGTTGCGGCAACCGGGCGTTTATCGTCTTCTGATCCTAATTTACAAAATATCCCGATTCGTAGCGAAGAAGGACGCAAGATCCGCCAAGCCTTCATAGCACCCGCCGGCTACAAAATTTTGGCGGCCGATTACTCACAAATTGAACTGCGCATTATGGCGCACCTATCGGGTGATGCCGGTTTACTTAAAGCCTTTAGCGCAGGTGAAGATATTCACAAAGCCACCGCAGCAGAAGTATTTGGCGTAGCCCTTGA
>CANGLL010000224.1 GCA_947454605.1 Methylococcaceae bacterium
GTCCTTTACTCAATGACTTTGGGAACTAGAAATAGGCCATCTTCAGTTTGTGGCGCGATAGACATAAATTTGTCTCGATTATTTTCTTCTGTGATTTTGTCGGGTCTTAAACGTTGAGCTTGATCCATTGGGTGGGCCATAGGTTCTACCGCTTCAGTATTCAATTCGCTCATTTGAGTCATTAGATCTAACATCCCAGATAGATCTTTTGCGTATGATTCTGTGTCTTGAGCATCAATTCCCAAGCGCGCAAGATGCGCAATTTTGTTTACATCATTTGCCGTTAACGACATGTTTGTCTCCGTAATTAACTTCGGTGTAGCTTGATAAAGTATCTATTGAAATTAGTAGCTTAGTGGGGTGCTGTTCGTGCGGGTTTAACAAAAATTAATGGTGGTTTTAAGTACCCTTTATTTTTTAGTCTTGTACCCTATGCAATTGCTGGGTATATTACTACAATTATGGTGCTTATATCTTGCTCAAATGCTGACTTGATTGTTAAAGTACTCCCATTTTTATTCCCCCACAGGAAACAGGTAAAGATGTTCAAAAGAATTCGCGGACTTTTTTCTAACGACCTTTCAATAGATCTCGGAACCGCTAATACATTGATATACATTCCCGGACAAGGGATTGTGCTTAATGAGCCCTCGGTTGTTGCTATTAAAGAAGATAAAATTCGTGGATCTAAAGCCATTGCTGCGGTGGGTGCGGATGCTAAATTAATGTTGGGTAGAACGCCAGGTAACATCACGGCGATTAGACCTCTTAAAGATGGTGTTATTGCTGACTTTGCTGTGACTGAACGCATGTTACGTTTTTTTATTGAGAAAGTTCATAAGAAAAATCGTTGGTTACGCCCCAGTCCTCGTATATTGATTTGTGTCCCTTGTGGATCAACTCAAGTTGAAAGAAGAGCGATCCGTGAGTCAGCGGCTATGGCAGGTGCACGAGAAGTTTACTTGATTGAAGAGCCTATCTCTGCAGCGATTGGTGCTGGATTACCTGTAGATGAGCCCTGCGGTTCGATGGTGTTAGACATCGGTGCCGGTACATCAGAGGTTGCGGTTATCTCATTAAACGGTATTGTTTACTCTAGTTCTGTGCGTATTGGTGGTGATCGTTTTGACGAGGCTATCATTAATTATGTCCGTAGAAACTTTGGTACTTTGATTGGTGAAGTGACGGCTGAAAGAATCAAACTTGAGATTGGATCCGCTTATCCTGGTAAAGAAGTTAGACAAATTGAAGTTAAAGGTCGAAATTTAGCCGAAGGTGTTCCCAGAAGTTTTTCTTTAAACAGCAATGAGATTCTTGAAGCGCTACAAGAGCCTTTAATGGGTATTGTGGGTGCGGTAAAAGTCGCATTAGAGCAAACTCCACCTGAGTTAGGTTCTGATGTGGCGAATAATGGTATTTATTTAACGGGCGGCGGTTCTTTATTGAAAGACATAGACAAGTTGCTGTCAGAAGAAATTGGTCTTCCCGTTCATATTGCGGATGATCCGTTGACATGCGTCGCAAGAGGCGGCGGTATGGTGCTTGAAATGTTGGACAGAAAAGGTTTGACCACCTTTTCATTAGAGTAAATCTTCTTAAAGATTAGGTTTTTCTGAGTACTAATCATAGTTGTTATTTCTAGGGTCGGGGTTAAAGTACCTTTGCACTGTTATGAGGCATCGTTATAAAACTTTTATTTGCTACTGGCCCATCTATTAATACCCGTATGCTGGTGGCGGTTGTTGCGTCAATCGCTTTGTTGGTCACTGAGCATCAAAATTCACAGTTAGGGGGGGTGCGTACCACGCTCTCTATTTTTGTTGATCCGCTAAAATATTTAGTTTCCCTGCCTAACACTGTTCTCGATCATTTGTCAGATTCTGTTGTGACTTATCAGGCATTGAAAACAGAGAATGATAGGTTGCGTGAAGAGCAATTAGTCCACCAAACACGGATGCTTAAATTTGCTGCATTAGAAAAAGAAAATATTCGTTTGAGGGCCTTATTAGAAAACTCTTTTAAGTTAGGTGAACAAGTTTTAGTGGCTGAGCTATTGTCGGTCAATATGGCGCCGTATGAACATATTGTGGTGGTTAATAAAGGAACGCGTTTTGGCGTGCATCCTCAGCAACCGGTTTTAGATGCTAATGGTGTTGTAGGGCAAGTATTTCGCGCATTGCCGTTTACTTCAGAAATCATGCTGATTACCGACCCTAACCATGCCATACCTGTACAAGTTAATCGGAATGGTTTATTGACTATCGCGGTGGGTAGTGGCCAACTCAATAGGCTTATTTTACCTTTCCTACCCAGTAATGCAGAGATTCGTCCAGGCGATTTATTAATCACTTCGGGCTTGGGCGGTACTTTTCCTCAGGGATATCCTGTTGCTGTTGTGGATGAGTTTACTGCACAGCCTAATAAAGCGTTTGCAACGATTACCGCAACCCCGAAAGCGTCATTAGATAGAAACAGAGAATTAATGATTGTGTGGAGTAAGTCGGTGCCTGTGCCCTTAATTGCGAAGCCAGAAAGCGAAGAAGGAACGCCAGATGCCGTTAAATAACACCATTGGTTTTTTCAGAATTTTATTAACGCTCATCTTGGCAATGTGTTTAAGGATTGTGCCTTTATCAGATGATTTGGCGTTATTAAATCCCGATTGGGTCTTGCTAGTCCTTATTTATTGGTCACTTTATTTGCCCGATCGGGTGGGTATTTTTCATGCGTGGATATTTGGGCTATTCACGGATGTTTTATTGGGAAGAATGTTGGGACAATATGCACTGGCTTATTCAATAATCATTTTTGTTTGTCTAAAGTTTCATAAACGCTTGCGACAATTTCCTTTGTTGCAGCAAGGCTTGTTTATTTTCTTTTGTTTGTTGTTATCCCAACTGCTTTTGTTTTTTATTAAAAATCTTCAGCATCCCGCGCAATTGCATGCTTCATTTTGGCTACCTGTGTTTACGGGTACGTTAATTTGGCCTTTCGTTTATGGCGTACTGAGCTTTGTCAGTTTGTTTCGTCGCATAAAGTAAGACACGATAGCGCTTATGTCTAAGTTGTACGCTATTAAAGATCATATACTTGAAAAAAATTTATTCGTTCGTCGTATTGTTGCGGCTTTAATTGTCATTAGTCTATTAACGACTGGCTTGATTGCAAGGCTGGTTTATTTGCAGATAGTAGGACATGAACATTATTCATCTTTAGCCAAAGATAATAGTATTAAGATTGTGCCGTTGGTGCCTACTAGAGGCATGATTTATGATCGTCATGGTAAAGTCCTGGCCGAA
>CANGLL010000225.1 GCA_947454605.1 Methylococcaceae bacterium
CCGGAGAAAATGGTGGTGGTGCATTTGTATTAGTTTATTTAGCATGCGTCCTAGTCATTGGTATTCCCATCATGATGGCAGAAACAATGTTGGGACGTCGTAGTCAACGTAATCCCATCGAAGCGATGGCGTTATTAACTAAAGAAGCCAGTGCGGATAGCCATTGGCATTACTTAGGTTGGATGGGTGTTATCGCCGGTTTATTAATACTTTCATATTATAGTGTCATTGCGGGCTGGGCCTCAGCCTATGTGCTTAAAGCCTTTACCGGTAGTTTTATTGATGCTGATGGAACAGCCATTAAATCATTATTTGACAGTTTTGTAGGCAGTCCCATTCAGTTGATTTTTTGGCATACCTTATTCATGTTAGCGACTATGGTTATCGTCGTTCGCGGTATCAATAATGGGCTAGAAAAAGCCGTGCAATATTTAATGCCCGCTTTATTTGTATTGATGTTCTTATTGGTCGCTTATGCCATGACAACGGATAGTTACTTTAAAGGGTTGCACTTCTTATTCTCACCCGATTTTAGCAAATTAACGGGTAATTCCGTTTTAACAGCGATGGGCCATGCCTTTTTTACCTTGAGTTTAGGTATGGGAGCTATTATGGTTTACGGTTCTTACTTATCTAAAGATATTTCAATTAGTAAAACAGTTTACTTAATTGCGGGTGCCGATACTGTCGTTGCATTATTAGCAGGCATTGCCATATTTCCCATCGTGTTTGAAAATAATTTACACCCAAGCTCGGGCCCAGGCCTCATATTCGAAACATTACCCATCGCTTTTGGTGCGATGACAGGCGGTTGGTTAATGGGTGTGTTGTTTTTTATTATGTTAGCGGTGGCTGCATTAACGTCATCAATATCATTGATAGAACCTGCAGTAGCTTGGTTAGTTGAGAACAGAGGTTTTACTCGTGAAAAAGCGTGTCTATGGTCTGGTGGTGCAACATGGTTGCTGGGCTTAGGGACCGTGTTTTCATTTAATGTATGGTCAGATTTTAAGCTATTCGATAGAACGCTATTCCAGTTATTAGATTATTTAACAGCCAACTTGATGCTGCCCATTGGTGGATTTTGTATTGCCATATTTGCGGGTTGGATTATGAATGCAAAACATAGCGAAGAAGAATTGGCTATGCCAACACCAACTGGTTTTCAAGTATGGAAACTATTGGTTAGCTATGTCGCTCCCGCGGCCGTATTTTTTGTATTTCTGCATGTTATTGGGGTTTTATAGATGACAGTAGTACAAAAGAGTGCATTGGTTAAGTTTTCTGCCTTACAGATGTTTGAGCTCGTCAATAATATAGAAGACTATCCTAAATTTTTACCATGGTGCAGTGGTAGTCGTATTATGAAAAGGGGTGATGATTTTGTAGAAGCAGAGCTCATTATTTCTAAAGGTGGTTTTAACAAATCATTTTCAACTCGCAATAAAATAGATCCAGCCGGAGTGATTACAGTGTCTCTTTTAGATGGGCCATTTTCTTATTTAGAAGGCGTGTGGAATTTCCTCCCCTTAAGGGAAGATGCTAGCAAGATCTCTTTAGATTTAGAATTTGAGATGTCAGGAAAACTTGCCAGTTTAGCGTTCGGCGTCGTGTTTAATCAAATATGCAACACCATGGTGACCTCTTTTACAGATAGAGCAAAGCAAGTCTATGGATAATAGTTTTATTGAAGTAGAGGTGGTTTATGCCTTACCTCAGCAACAAATCATCAAAAGCGTGCAATTATCTGTTGGAATGACGGTAAAAGAGGCTATCAATTTATCGGGGTTAACAGATGCGTTTCCCCAGCTTTGCAAAGATCCACTCAATGTGGGAGTATTTGCTAAATCGTGTGAATTAGATCATGTGCTTAATGATGGCGACAGAGTTGAAATCTATCGTCCGTTAATACACGATCCCAAAGAAGCGAGAAGACTAAGAGCCAAAAAGTAAGTGTTGGCTCTAAAGATTATTAAGATCGCTTTTATAAAGGCAAATTATCTGTAGTAGATTTTGGGGCTTGTTCGGGTTTACTGCTTTTTGTTGTTGTATCAGCGTTAAAAACACCAAACAAGCTGCTTATTTTCTCCCACAAAGTTTTATCAAGATCACGTTTAGGAACGTCTACACTTGATTCTTTAATTGTGACAGGAGTTGTATCCGAGTTTGGTCTAAAGTCTCCTTGAATACTGACTACTTGATCTTTTTCAAAAAATAAAGAAAACTCATGCTGTACTTTTTCTTTGCCACTGGGTTGATTGATATAAATGTAATCCCAACGATTTTTATGAAAAACATTATCAGTCATGGGTGATCCTAAAACATAAAGCACTTGTTTTTTGCTCATTCCAGGTTTTAATTGGTCTATCATGGTCTGTTCAATTATATTCCCTTGTTGAATATCAATTTTATAAATTCCAGGGATGTGTTCGTATATATAGGTACAAGATACGATGGATTGGCTAGCGATTAAGCTACAAATAATAAGCGACTTTCTCATTGAAGACAGATCAAAAAATACAAAATATTAATCATACAGGATGTTAATTGATAATCCTATAAGAGCACGATGATAATTTGCACAAAAAAAGGATACAATGACATCTTATTAATCAAAATGCTACTGTTTCAGCAAGTGAGAGTTTATTTTGGAAAAACATGATTTAAGAAGTGCCGGTCTTAAGGTGACCATACCTAGACTCAAAATTCTTCGCATTCTTGAAAAACAAGTGGATGAAAGGCATCTCACAGCTGAAATGGTGTACAAAATTTTAATCAGTGAAAATGAAGACATTGGTTTAGCAACCGTATACAGAGTGCTCACTCAATTTGAAGCCGCTGGCATCGTTACTCGTCATCAGTTTGAAGGCGGTACATCAATTTTTGAACTAGATTCGGGTGATCATCATGATCATATGCTGTGTATGAGGTGCGGAAAGGTAGATGAATTTAGCGATGAGCATATTGAAACTAGACAAAAAGAAATTGCAAGCATTTTAGGTTATGAATTAATTGATCATGGTTTATATCTATATGGTTTCTGTCCGAATTGCAAAACAGCATAATTTTCATTTAAGTTAAAACATACATGTTTAAACCTCTTATTTTATATATCGGCTTACGCTATACGCGAGCCAAACGTCGCACACAATTCATTTCATTTATTACCTTAACATCTGTACTAGGCATTGCCTTGGGGGTGACCGCACTGATTACAGTCTTATCTGTAATGAATGGTTTCGAGGCAGAGTTACGTGAACGCATTTTAGGCATGA
>CANGLL010000226.1 GCA_947454605.1 Methylococcaceae bacterium
AGTTGATAATGGTAAGAACTAGTGTAGATAATAAGCTTGTAAAATAATCAGTCAACATTAATCCCCATAATATTTTGAAAATAACATCTAGATGTACTGATAGGATTCTTTAATTATATCGACAGCGAGACTCTATCTATATAAAGAATGAATTGTGTGACATTACACAATCAGTGGGTTTTATGCTTAAATATGTTGAATATATAATTAGCACCAAAACCCATTAAATCTATTACGTTATTTACATGAAATCTTTTAGACTTTTTTTGTTCGCCCTCTTCATTATCAGTCTCAACGCACTTTTACTTCACTTCAATAATCAACCACAAGATGTGGGTGTAGATGTACCTGATGGCAAAATCAGCAGTTTCTCTTATGCCCCCTTTCGCGAAGACCAGAGCCCACTCACTAAAGTATTTCCTACAACGGATCAGATTGATGCCGACCTTAGACTATTAGCTAATGATACGCATACCATTAGAACTTATTCCAGTATGGACGGCATGGAAACGCTCCCTGCTATTGCTCGAAAATATGACCTTAAAATCATCCAAGGTGCTTGGATCAGTGGTAAAGCACAAGATAACGATGCCGAAGTAGCACAGGTTATCAAGTTGGCGAATGAATATCCCGATGTGATTAAGCGCGTTATAGTAGGTAACGAAGTTTTATTACGTGGCGAATTGAAAGTCGATAAATTAATCGACTACATTCGTAAAGTTAGACAATCCATCAAACAACCTGTTTCTTATGCAGACGTTTGGTCTTTTTATTTACGTTATCCAGAAATTACAAAAGAACTTGATTACTATACCGTGCATATTCTCCCCTATTGGGAAGATGAACCTCTCAAGATTGATGAAACCGTTGCGCGAGTTGAAGAAAACTATACCAAAATTCGTGAGGCTTTTCCTGATAAACCTATTCTTATTGGTGAATCAGGTTGGCCTAGTGCTGGAAGACAACGTGGTGGCGCAAATCCTAGCGTCGTTAATGAAGCAAAATTCGTTCGCTCTCTCGTTCAATTAGCGAATAAGAATGGTTTTGATTACAACGTGGTTGAAGCTTTTAATCAACCCTGGAAAAGTAAATTAGAAGGTGTAGTCGGTGCAAACTGGGGCGTTTATTCAACTCATCGTGAACGGATATTTCCACTAACGGGTCATGTCACTGAGGACACAAAATGGCAAAATCGTGTGCTATTTTCTGGCGTAATCACGCTGTTTCTAATTATCTATCGCAGAGAATCTATCCTTAAACTGAACCCACTTAATCAATTAATATTAGTGGGTTTTACACAATTACTAACCGCCCTATTAATCAGTCAAATAGCTTATGGTTGGTATACCAGTTTTGAGCTCATACAAAGAATCCAAGTTGTATTTATAGGTGGCTTAAGCTTTGTATTGGAAATACTATTACTTCAACACACCTTAAATCTCCTCAGTAATAAATTGAAAGAAACAACAGGGGTATGGATACGCTACGTTTTTATGGCCTTTGTTGCAATAGCGCTCTATAAATCTCAATCTTTGGCTATGAGTGGTCGATATCTTAGTCTCCCATACCCGATCACTTACATTCCAGTCTTCGGCATTATTGGATTTATGTTAATTCGTTTTTATCACAATGGCTTTAATAGGGCCACAGCACTTCAGTTTAATGATTTACTCGGGCATCATGTTCTATCCACTCATCGCATGAATACGATCAGTAAAGCACTCACCTTTTTGGGTGCATCCTTAGTGATTATCGAGGGCGTTATCGTCTTGCAAAGTGCAAATTATATTACGGGCTATCCCGATCCTGTCGAGCGAATGTATGAAGTGTTTTTAGTAACGATTAATTACAATCAGCTTTTAGGTTGTGCTCTATTGATCGCTGCACTTGTTATAAGGTTACCCCTAAGAGTTACGGCTATCATATTAGTTGTAATGGCGGGTGAAATTATTATCGGAGAATCCATTGCGTATATTATTTTGCATGATTTTATTACAAGCTACCCCAACATATTTAAGCGAATTGGCATGGGGTTTTACTACACATTAACCAATGGACAACTATTATTATGGGTTAGTAGTGTCATAATCCTTGCTATAACGCTGTGGGATTACCAAGAAGATCAAAAAAACCCATCCTGCTTAATTAATGGCAAATGAGTACCTATTTGTTTACGGCACCCTTAAAAGCTCATTCCAGCTTCCACAATTTGAGCAGATAAAGCAATACACTCAATTTATAAGTGTTGCCCGTTATCAAGGTACGCTTTTCAATGTTGATGGTTACCCAGGTGTCGTGCCATCAACAAATCCTTCAGATAGTGTTTACGGTGAAGTCTATTTGCTTAGTGATGCAAATAGACTTCTTAATATTCTTGATGAATATGAAGAATGCTCACCACATTTCCCTGAGCCTACGGAATACATCCGCACTCCTCAATTAATACACCTCAATGACAATACAACTATTGAAGCATGGATATATCTATATAACCATAAGACACACAACTTAGTTCGTATTACATCGGGATGTTTTATAGGTTATTTATAAAATCAATGATCGGCTCTCTGAGTTTGTTTGATAGTCAAAGCTTCTAGTTGCAATGGGGTGGCTTCTAATTGATATTTGTCTTTCCATTCACTATAGGGCATGCCGTAAATTATTTCTCTGGCTTGCTCATAGTCCATTTCGATACCCTGCTCTGCTGCCCCAGTTACGTACCATTTAGCTAAACAGTTTCGGCAAAAATCAGCGAGTAACATGAGGTCTAAATTTTGTACCTCTGTATGTGTTTGTAAATGACTCACTAACCGCCTAAATGCAGCTGCCTCAATTTCTACCATTACTTTATTCTCCTGTTATTAAAAACTATCGTTTTGCATTTTAGCAGAATCAATTCCAAGGCCATGTACAATAGTCTTAAAAAAAATTACAATGACACACACATATAGTAACGACTATTTTATCACTCACATTTCTGCATTCATGAAACAACTGTTTGAGTTTTTCCCGATCATCTTATTTTTTATCGCTTATAAAGCTTACGACATATATATAGCGACTGGCGTAATTATCGTTGCCACCGTTATACAAGTGCTTTATGCATGGATTAAGTATCATAAGGTTGAAACCATGCAGTTAATCACTCTCGGTTTGGTGGTGGTTTTTGGTGGTGCTACGATCTATCTACATGACGAACAATACTTAAAATGGAAGTTTTCTATCATTGAATGGTTATTCGGTTTAG
>CANGLL010000227.1 GCA_947454605.1 Methylococcaceae bacterium
CTGGTGATTTTATTTATGGCTTTGGTGGGTATGGGGGCGGCCTCAGCAAGTCGTAACCAGTTTTTAGCTATGTCTCGAATGAGTGGATATTTCCTTGATCGTTTGCAAGGCCTCAGCACCTTAAAATTGTTTGGTTTAGCTGAAACAGAATTGTCTAATATTAATACTATGGCCAATGGGTTTAGAGAAAAAACCATGGCGGTATTAAGAATTGCTTTTTTATCTTCCGCCATTTTAGAGTTCTTTAGTGCAATTGCCGTTGCCTTAGTTGCGGTTTATGTTGGCTTAGGGTTATTAGATCAAATTCATTTTGGCCCTGCTGTACATATTAGTTTGCAAGAAGCGTTATTTGTATTGTTACTAGCGCCAGAGTTTTTTATGCCTTTAAGGCAATTGGCCATCAATTATCACGATCGGGCGGCAGCTTTGGGTGCGAGCGATGCCATATTGGCAATATTAGAGAAAGAACCTGCTGGACAATTTACATCCATCGACATACAAAAGCCCAGTAGTCATCATTTAATAGAGTTTATTCATGTCAGTAAAAAATACGATCAGCGAACCGTTTTAACCGATATTAATTTATCAATAGAGCCAGGTGAAAAAGTGGCTTTGGTGGGAGAGTCAGGGGCCGGTAAAACTACATTGATCAATTTATTATTAGGCTTTGAACAGCCAACAACCGGCCGTGTTTTACTCAAGGGTGAGTTGTTAACTCAAACACATTCTGCGCAACAGATGGCTTGGATTGGTCAGAATGCTTATATTTTTCATGGCAGTATAAAAGAAAATATCGCCTTAGCTGAGCCTTCTGCCAGCGCAGAAAGAATTTATGAGGCAGCAGTGGCTGCCGGTGTAACGGAGTTTAGTACACATTTATTAGAGGGCTTAGAAACGCAGGTTGGCGAGCGTGGTTATGGCTTATCGGGTGGACAGGTACAGAGAATAGCTTTAGCGAGGGCATTCTTAAAAAAGGCTGAAATAATTGTCTTAGATGAGCCTACTGCCAATTTGGATGATAGTAATAAAGCGCAATTGTTAGCCGTCATTGATCAATTGTTTAAAAAACAAACCTTAATTATTGCAACGCATGATCCTCTCGTAATCAAAATCATGTCTAGGCATATCGTGGTCTCTCAGGGCGGCATATCATGATGAGAGATTGTTGGTTCTTTTTGAAGCTTTTTAAGCCCTATGCCATGTGGTTAGTTTCGGGCATTATTTTGTCACTCATAACGAGTTTGGCGGCTATCACCTTATTAAGTTTGTCGGGATGGTTTATCACTGCATCAGCAATGGCGGGATTATTGTCGATTGATGGCAATGTGTTGGCGTTTAATTTTATGCTGCCTGCCGCTCAAATTAGGGCATTGGCTATTATGCGTACTTTAGGCCGTTATAGTGAACGTCTTGTCACGCACGAAGCAACATTTAGGGTCTTGGCACAGATTAGGGGCTGGTTTTTTCAGCAGTTGATACCTTTAGTGCCGGGTCGATTAGCGCTAATGCGAAGTGGTGATTTATTATCACGCATGACAGCCGATATTGACGCCTTAGATGCCCTGTATTTGCGATTAGTAGCCCCTGTTTTTGTTGCTATTTTAGGCGTCACTGCAGTGACGATTGTATTGGCAACTTATGCACCTATCATTAGTATTGCGAATGGCTTAATTTTATTCGTTGCGGCCGTTTATGTGCCTTGGTTGTTTAATCGATTAGGTAGTGAAGGCGCAGAGCGTATTACCGTCTTAATGGCAAACTATAAGATTAGGCAAGTGGATACCTTACAAGGTTTTGCTGAATTAGTGGCTAATCAGGCTTATGAGCACTACAGTGCGTTTCTGCAGCAGTTTTCTGATCGAATGATTCATACGCAACGTCAAAATAACCACTTAACGGGCATCTCTTCTGCACTAACTTTCTTATTGTCTCAAATTAGTTTTACAGTGGTGTTAGTCTTAGCTGGGTTGTTATATACAAAAAATCAACTGACAGGATCCGAAGTCGCGTTGGTCGTTTTTTGTGTACTCGCTTCATTTGAGCTAGTCACGCCTTTGCCTCAAGCGTTGCAAATGTTGGCAAAGACGCAAAAATCAGCTCAGCGTATAAGGCAAGTGGCTGAATTGAAGCCAACAATAATAGAGCCTCAGCAAATACTACTCTTACCTCAGTCATATGATTTGCAACTCAGTGACGTGTGTTTTCGATATTCAGATCAACAGGATTGGGTTTTAAAAAATATTAATGTACAGATACCCCTAGGTACTAAGTTAGCGATTTTGGGTGCAAGTGGTTCAGGTAAAACGACCTTACTGCATTTAATCATGCATTATTTTGATCCAGAATTAGGGCAGGTTGCGTTAGCAGGTTATTCCTTAAATCAGTATAGATCTGAAACATTAATGACCTGTTTTGGTGTGCTTTCACAGCGCAGTCAACTTTTTGCGGCTACCATTAAAGAGAACTTATTAATTGCTAAACCTGATGCGACTGCAAAAGAGTTAGAAGTCGCCATTAAAGCAGCGGGGTTAGAAAAATATATTAGTTATTTGCCTGAAGGTTTAAATACTTGGGTAGGTGAAAGTGGTGTTAAGGTTTCGGGAGGTGAGGCGCGTCGAATTGCTTTAGCTCGGCTTTATCTTAAAGATGCACCGATATTAATTTTGGATGAGCCTACAGAGGGTTTAGATTCAGAAACAGAGCGCGATGTTTTTCAAGCGCTCAGTGTTTTTGCAACCCAAAAAACTATTATTATGGTGACCCACCGTGCAGCCGGTTTAAGCTTAGTCGATAAAGTTTATAGAATGGACCAAGGTGCATTACGTGATTATCAAAAGTGATAGTTGTTTTTTAAACGATTGAAGTTGAGGAAGTAGAGATGAATTATTATCGATTTAACAACTAGAAACCTCGATAAACCAAGATGAGACGCTCTTGAGTGACTGACCAACAATAAATGGCCCGATGAGACATTTTTCAGTATTCATTTAACATTCATTAGTCCACATAAAACAATATTGGATATATAGACGCTAATTAATAGCGTGATTTGACGTGCTCGGATACACATAAGACAACGTATAGACTCTATAAGACGCTCTTCGATATACATACGACGACAATGAATACACATAGGCCATCTTATAATTTTATAAGCTAACGTATCTTTATTCATCAGCAACGGATGTAGTACATAAAACGTCTTATATGCCCCATGAAA
>CANGLL010000228.1 GCA_947454605.1 Methylococcaceae bacterium
AGGCAGGATGCCTTATGTAATGATAAAGTCCATGATCGATCAATAAATGTTCAGTTTGAATTACGACTGTTGTGCTAAAAAAACGACCTAAACTTTTTATTGCGCAAAAACGTATCATCAGGCCCATACACATTAATACGAGAGCCATTATTTGTCGAAGCCCATAGCTTATAGGAAATTGAACTAACTGCAGATGTTTAAAGACAAAAGCAACAATAATCGAGAACACCACAGCTAACCAAATAAGTCGATCTGATCGGTAACTCTTAGCCATTGAGAATGAATCATCAACCGATACACGCGTTTTATAAACGACAGCGACCTCCAAGACTATCCAAATGCCCGCTAATATTAGCCATAACTGCTGTATAAAGGTCATCCGCGTATTTCAAATTCTAATAATAAGTGCGTGGTAGAATCTAATATTTTTCTAAATAATGCAATCATAAAACACCTTTTCCATGCAAAACCTTATAAAACTAAACCATGTTTATAAAGCTTATACGCTAGGGCAATTAAAAACACCTGTTTTACATGATATTTCTTTAGACATTAATACCGGTGAATTTGTTGCCATTACGGGTCCATCTGGCAATGGAAAATCAACTTTATTAAACCTATTAACAGGAATAGATAGACCTTGTCAGGGTGAAATAATCTTTAATGGCAATGAGTTACAACTTTTAAATGAAGAAGAATTATCAGTATGGCGAGGGTTAAATGTTGGTATTGTCTTTCAGTTTTTTCAATTACTGCCTTCGCTCACTTTGCTACAAAATATCCAATTACCCATGGATTTTGCTAATACATATCCCAAAAAAGAGCGCTCAGAAAGAGCATATTATTTACTTGAACGTGTAAATTTAAGTCATCAAGCTAAACAATTACCCGGACAAGTCTCTGGGGGGCAACAACAACGTGCGGCGATTGCACGTGCACTTGCAAATGACCCTGCCCTGCTTGTTGCTGATGAACCCACTGGAAATTTAGATTCCGCTACTGCAGAAAACATCTACACACTCTTCTCAGCATTACAACAAGAGGGAAAAACACTCATTATTGTTACCCATAATGAGGACCTTGCAAAAACAGCTACCCGTCATATTACCTTACACGATGGACGGATATCGAGTGATCAATACGTATCTAAGCCACTTTAATTAGCATGCTTTTTAACTCAATTCTATGGAGAAAAGTTAGCAGTGATCTGCTAACGCACAAATACCGTACCGTCTTATCCATCTCGAGCATCGCCATTGGTCTTTTTGTAATTGGCACTTTACTGG
Organism: Methylococcaceae bacterium; assembly: GCA_947454605.1. Taxonomy (GTDB): domain Bacteria; phylum Pseudomonadota; class Gammaproteobacteria; order Methylococcales; family Methylomonadaceae; genus Methylobacter_C. Next base: position 1,287 of record CANGLL010000228.1, read on the forward strand.
GCATGATGGATTTACAACTCAGTTACATGGATAAAGCGCATCAAGCCTCAAAGCCATCCCACATCAGTTTAATGCTTAGACGAGATGTGGATTTTTCTGTAGCAGAGACAATCAGAAATATGAATGACGTGGATAGCGTTGATACCATGACGCAATTTACGGGGGAATTTAAAACATCTGAATCTACTCAATGGCAAACAGGAACCTTTCTATTCAGAACGGATTACCTCAACCAGAAACAAGATCAAATGAGCTTACTAGCAGGAAGCTTTCCATACGAGAAAGCTATTGCTATCGAGCGATTATCTGCTAAATATGCCCACCTGAGTCTGGGCGACACTTTAGAAATAAATACACCTAATGGCTCTGAGAAATTAACCATTGCAGGTATTATTCGACATCCTTTTGTTAAACCACCCACTTTTGGCGGTCAATTACATGTGTTTATCGCACCTGAATTGGCCACTCTTTTTAAGATACCTAAACAGACTTTCAGACAATTATTAGTGCAGGTTAAACCACCCTATAGCCCAGAAAAAGTTCATTTGATTGCCAGTGAAATCCGTCAAAAACTAGACGACTTAAACATCCCCGTTAATGCCACTTTATTACAAAATCCTGAGCAACATTGGGGCCGTGCTATCTTTAAAGGCATACATCTTATATTGACGGTGATGGCTTGGGCATCTTTGGCACTCAGTTCTGTTCTGATCTTAAATACAGTAGGCGCTTTAATTACCCAACAGACTGATCAAATAGGCATTATGAAGTCACTGGGTGCTCGCCGTTCCAGCATCGCTAAAATCTATTTATCAGAAGTTTTTGTACTATCGATTATCGCATTATTATTCGCAATTCCTTTAAGTTGGGCAGGTGCTTATTACAGTAGCCGTTGGCTATTAGATTTATTTAACATTGAACTAAAGGGATTTATTTATTCAGCGAAAACATGCTACATAATGATTGCAGGTGGTTTAATTGCTCCCATTTTGGCGGCATTACAACCTATCTTACAGGGTGCCTCAATGTCTGTTCGTGCCGCAATTTCAAGTTACGGTCTAGGAGCAGACTTTATTAGCAATCGTTTTGATCGCTGGCTAGAACTTAAAATAGCCGCGTACTTATCCACCATTTATGCCATTGCATTGGCTAATTTATTACCTCGTAAAGCCCGCTTAATATGGACACAAACTGTATTGATTATTGCAGGTGTCTTGTTTATGGTGATTATGAGTTTGATAACATCACTTAATCAGACCCTAAATAACGAACTTGCACGGAGTAATTATGATGTACGCTTAGGTTTTATCCAAGACCAGCCCAGTGAGATCATTAATAAACTGGTCACTAGCGTACCAAATACTCAAAATATAGAACTTTGGAATCGTTTGCCAGCAGAATTATCTATAAACAATAAACCAATCCAACAAATTGGTAGTTTGGGTATGCAAATGATCGCCTTACCGACTCATACATCAATGTACAAACCTCTTATTGTTGAAGGTCGCTGGTTTGATAACAGTGATGAACAACAACGCCATTTAGTACTTAACGCTGATACTGCAGTTCTCAATGGTCTTCATGTGGGAGATAAAATAAAAATCAGTCTATTACAACAATCCGCGCAAGATTGGAAAGTCATCGGCTTATACCGTTGGTTTACAGGTTCTAGCCATACGGTAGAACCCGTTTATAGCCCTTTAAGCACCCTGCAATTAAATACCAGAAACGAATTTAAATATTCATATGCACTATTAACAGCTAGCCTAAATTCTTTAACTGAGGAAAAAACCTATCTTGAGGCTTTAAAAATAATATTCCAAGAATACCCGATCGCTTTAGATGTTTACACCACGATAGCCAAACGTGAACAACGCCAATTTGCAGAGAATCAGTTCAAACCTATGATTGGTATGCTACTA
>CANGLL010000229.1 GCA_947454605.1 Methylococcaceae bacterium
GATGCCTTCCCGCAAGCCACTATTGATATTTGTGACAAAGCGGACGCTATTCTTAAAGGCACGATTGGTTTAAGTCATGAAGAATCAAAAAAGATTCCCGTCGATAAACAACCCGAACGTGGTGCTCTATTACCTTTGCGTCGTCGTTACAATACTTATGCTAATTTCCGTCCCGTCTCTTTACCTAAAGCGTTAGCGCATTTTTCACCACTTAAACCAGAAATTATCGGTGAAGGCATTGATATTATTATGGTACGTGAGTTAGTAGGTGGCCTGTACTTTGGTAATAAAGAAGCCGGCATTAACGAGCAAGGTTTACGTTATGTAAAAGAAACCTTGGAATATGATGAAAATCAAATTCGTCAAATTATGCATCAAGCGTTTAAATTAGCCAATAAACGTAAAAAAGTGTTACATAACATCCACAAAAGTAACGTTTTAAAATCTAGCGTCTTGTGGAATGAAATTTTAGATGAAGTGGCTGTTGAATATCCAGAAGTCCAAGTGATCCATCAACTGGTGGATTCTGCGGCAACTAACCTGTGCTTAAAACCGACACAATTTGATGTGATGGTGATGGAAAACATGTTTGGTGACATTTTAAGTGACCAAGGCGGTGGTATTTTAGGTTCTTTAGGTTTAATGCCTTCCGCATGTATAGGGCCAGAAAAAGCTTATTATGAACCTTCACATGGTTCAGCTCCTGACATTGCAGGCAAAAACATCGCTAATCCCTACTCGATGATTGGGTCAGTGGCTATGATGCTAGAAAACAGTTTTGATATGGCTGATGAAGCTAAAAATGTGTGGGCAGCTATGCAAGGTGTATTTGCGGATGGCTATTCAACTGCGGATCTATCGAAACCAGGCACAGGTGTTACTATGATTAATACCGTTGAATTTGGTGATAAAGTAGTAGAAAAATTAAGACAAATGCCAAAAGTTTAAACTTTAGCATCGTTCTAGCTAGGAGAAAAAGGTGAGCTTAATACGCTCACCTTTTTTTATGGCCGTTATTTACATTTTTTAAATAAGTTTGTGTGGAGCGTGACTTGTTTTAAACCTTTTTATACTTATATTGTCACTCATACTTATTTAACAAATTCTGAGACGCTTTTATGAATACATCTTTACTTAAAAAATTGTGTTTAACATTAATTATTACGGGTGGTTTAATAAGTTCTTTTAATTCATCTGCGGCAGGTTTACCTCCGTTTGCTGAGGGGCAAGCCTTACCCTCTTTAGCACCCATGTTAGAACGCAGCATGCCCGCCGTCGTTAACATTTCCACCTCAACCAATATTCAAGTCAACGAAAATCCTTTAATGCAAGATCCTTACTTTAGGCAGTTTTTTAATGTGCCTAAACAATCTCGCCAACAACAAAAGAATAGCCTAGGCTCTGGCGTCATTATTGATAGCAAACAGGGTTTAGTTCTCACCAATAATCATGTGATTGATAAAGCCGATAAGATCATGGTAACGCTGACAGATAGTCGTCAACTCAATGCCGAATTAATCGGCACCGACCCCGAAGCGGATATTGCTATTATTAAAATTCCAGCGGAAAACTTAACCCAGTTATCCTTAGCAGATTCCAGTCAAATAAAAGTCGGCGATTTTGTAGTCGCTATTGGCAATCCTTTTGGCTTAGGCCAAACTGTAACTTCAGGCATTATTAGTGCTTTAGGACGTTCTGGTCTGGGCATTGAAGGTTATGAAGATTTTATACAAACCGATGCCTCTATTAACCCAGGAAACTCAGGGGGCGCTTTGGTTAATTTACGAGGTGAGCTGGTCGGTATGAATACCGCTATTCTGGCACCCACTGGTGGTAATGTGGGTATTGGTTTTGCTATTCCGACTAATATGATTATGCCTATTAAAGAATCACTCGTTAAACATGGTGAAGTTAAACGTGGTTTATTAGGTGTTAGCACTCAAGACTTAACACCCGAATTAGTCAATGCCTTTAATCTTGAAAATAAACACGGCGCCGCCATCAATCATATTGAAAGCAATTCTCCTGCCGCAAAAGCCGGCTTAGAACCTGGGGATATTATTGTCGCCGCCAATGAAAAACCAGTAAAAAACAGCCAAGATATTCGAAATATTGTGGGCTTATTACAAGTGGGTGATAGCGTCACGATTGACTATTATCGCGGTAATGAAAAACGTTCAGTGGTTGCGACCATTGGCAAACAAGAAATACCTCATATCGCCGGTGAGAAATTACACCACTTATTAAAAGATACTGTCTTAACGGCGACTCCTAAAGATCAGATAGAAGGCGTTAATATTAGTAAAATTGAGACCTCATCTTACGCTTGGAAAATTGGCCTAAGACCCGGCGACATCATCATTTCTGCCAATCGCTATCGGGTCCATAATCTGGAAGAATTACAAAAGGTGGTTGACCCCAATACGCCATTAGTAATTAACATTCAGCGTGGCCAAGATGGTTTCTTTGTTGTGTTAAGATAAGATTATGAATATACCTACAGAAAGACAATTTATCCCTTTAAATATTGCTGTATTAGTGGTGTCTGATACCCGGACTGAGGTCAATGATACGTCTGGCAAATTATTAGTCGATAGAATCACCGAGACTGGCCACTTAGTCATAGAAAAACTAATCGTACCAGACAACATGTACCAAATTAGAGCGTATGTCTCAAACTGGATTGCTAGCGATGCCGTTAACGTGATTATTAGTACGGGGGGGACGGGGGTTACTGGCAGGGATGGTACACCAGAAGCGGTAACCCCTCTGCTGGATAAAGTATTAGATGGCTTTGGTGAAACATTTAGAATGCTGTCTTATCAAGAGATTAAAACCTCTACCATCCAATCCAGAGCGGTGGCCGGAGTTGCTAATGGGACTTATGTATTTTGTTTACCGGGCTCTTCTGGAGCGTGTAAAACAGCATGGGATCTCTTAATAAGAGAACAACTGGATCATAGAACTAAACCTTGTAACCTTGTGCAATTAATGCCTAGACTCTTAGAAAAATAAGATGAGATCTATATTTTTATTTCTTGGGGCCATGAGCGCCCTGTTAGCCGTTGCGCTGGGGGCCTTTGGTGCACATGGCCTAAAGGA
>CANGLL010000230.1 GCA_947454605.1 Methylococcaceae bacterium
ATTATCAATCCAACTGCAATTAAAGCGCAGCCAATAATTATCAATATTTTGCCTTGTATCATTTCAGTCATCTTTCAGAATTTAATGGATTATTAATTTACCATCATATGGCTCAGAACAAAGTGAGCTTAATTTAAAAGCATCATAAATCGATAAAACATTAAATAGGCGTCACAATCTGTCGTTATCATCAATTATATTTGTTCACAAGATTAATAATTGAGAGTTAGAAACTTGATAGTCAGCAGAAAGTTTACCATCAGATTAACATCCAATTTGTCACAGTTAGTTAATAGAAAAATTATTTATGGTTATTATGATTCAGTTAGTGAAATTATGCGTGATGTTTTGTGGCATTAAAAAATTAAACAAACTTTAAATGAACAGATCACAAGTAAGTCTAAAAAATAAATCAAGAGTCATCCGAGACTAATAACTTACAAGTGGATAATTTATATCTAGAATTAGTTGAGTTCGTAGCTTTAACGCATCAGGTGTCAATATCAGGAATTCAGCGATACTTTAAAATTGATTATAACCGAGCATCTTTCATAATAGAGGCGATGGAGGCAACTTGCGTTTTTACACCTGCAGCGTTAAATGGCTCAAGAACTGTATTAATACCCATTAATTGACTGATATTGCAGATAAAAAAAGACAGTATACAAATTGCTTGCTGATTAGTAGGCAATGAGTAATGATAGCTTTAGAAATATAACAAATTTCATATTTTAATCTGGTTATTATTAAAATCATTTATTAAATACGATATTTTTTGTATATTTTAAACAGTTATCATTGCCAAAATGGAATAATTTACAGACTTTAATTAGACATTAAAAATTTATAGCGTTTTATGACTGAGAGTTTGTATTACAAATATTGGGGCAAGGCGAGTTCAGATAATGAAAGTGGAGCGACTTATCATTTGTTGCCTTATCATTGCTTGGATGTGGCGGCGGTGGGTTGGCAATTACTCACGCCTGATAAAACACTGTGTCAACAATTAGCTAAGCAATTGGAAGTCGAACCCGAATGGTTGAGGCAACTGTTTATATTTTGCTTGGCATTGCATGATTTGGGTAAGTTTTCTAATGCTTTTCAGGGGATACGCCAAGACTTATCAGCTGATTTAGTAAAAGCTAATCCCAGAATGTCTTATTCTGAAAGACACGATAGTTTAGGATTTTGCCTGTGGCAAGACATCATACAACCTAAATTTGATGATTTATTATTCAGTGAATCCAATGAAATTACTGGTAAGTCATGGTCAATCCTGTTGGAACCTTGGTTAGAAATTGTGACTGGTCATCATGGAATGCCACCTAAAATTAATTTACGAACTCAGAATTTCTTTGAGCTTGCTGATGAGCAGGCGGCCATGAAATTTGTACAGGAATCAATAATATTTTTTCTTACTAAGTTCGATCCTCAACCACTATTGGACAAGGCACTTAAAAAACGACTGAAACCGGTATCCTGGCAATTGGCAGGTGTGGCGGTGTTAGCTGATTGGCTGGGTTCCAATCAAGACTATTTTACTTATCACGATCAACCTACAGACTTAAAAGTGTATTGGGATGAGATAGCTTTAGAAAAAGCTAAACAGGCTATAGGTGCTTTACCACACGCGGCTAGCGTTAATGTCTTTCAAACTATCGAAAAACTGTTTCCTTTTATCAAAAAACCTACGCCGTTGCAGGATTATGCTATTAAAGAAATACTGACTGAGCAACCGCAACTATTTATTTTGGAAGATGTCACAGGTGCCGGTAAAACTGAAGCGGCTTTGATATTAACCCAACGCTTGATGTCGCAAGGCTTAGCGGATGGTGTATATATTGCCTTACCTACCATGGCGACTGCCAATGCAATGTATAAAAGATTGAGTTCTGTTTATCAGCAGTTTTATCTGCCAGAGAGTCAACCGTCTTTAATTTTGGCGCATGGTGCGCGTGAATTGTCCCAAGCTTTTCAGGATTCTGTGGTTTTATCTAAGCAAACTATAGCCGATAGTGATTATCTGAATGGAAAAAATGAGGCAGATCAGGAGTTAACTGCAACAGCTTATTGTAATGCTTGGTTAGCTGATAGCCGAAAAAAAGCATTATTAGCCGATGTTGGGGTGGGTACTTTAGATCAAGCTTTGTTAGCGGTATTACCTGCTCGCCATCAGTCTATGCGCCTGTTGGGTTTAGGGCGTAAGGTACTGTTGGTTGATGAGGTTCATGCTTATGATAGTTACATGCAAAACCTGTTGAATGCCTTGCTCGAAGCTCATGCCAGACAAGGGGGAAGTGTGATTTTATTATCGGCAACTTTGCCACAAACCATGCGTGAAGGGCTGGTTAATGCTTTTTGTAAAGGGTTAGGGCAGCAGGATACGCCTGTACTCAATTACCCAGCACCTTATCCTTTAGCAACACATGCCCCAGCTACTATTACTGAACAGGCTATAGATACCCGTGAAGCAGTCAAGCGCACCGTTAACATTCAACGCTTGAGTAACGAAGTGGACGTTATTGCCCACATTAAGCAATCTGTTGCCAGAGGGCAGTGTGTGTGCTGGATACGCAATTCAGTAAAATCCGCGAGACAGTCATATCAGGATTTATTAGAGGCGGGCATTGATTCAAATCGACTTAGCCTATTTCACAGTCGTTTTGCGATGATTGATCGTCAAGCCATTGAGAATAGAACATTGGAATATTTTGGTGATGGATCAACACCTGAGCATAGAAAAGGTCAGGTGTTGATAGCCACACAAGTGGTTGAGCAATCACTGGATTTGGATTTCGACGTGATGATTACTGATTTAGCGCCTATCGATTTAATCATACAACGCGCGGGGCGATTAATGCGTCATATCCGAGACACACAAGGTAATCGGATTCGGGAAGAAGGCGCAAAAGACTTACGAGGTATTCCGGTGTTGTATTTATTTTCACCAAACCCGATAGAAGACATCGATATTAATTGGCTGAAACCCGATCATACTGGAACGCAGGAGGTTTATCAGCATATAGGACAGCTTTGGTTGACGGCGAAACTATTGGTTCAGAGAGGTCAGTTTACTATGCCCGATGATGCGAGAAC
>CANGLL010000231.1 GCA_947454605.1 Methylococcaceae bacterium
TATTCATATGCAGGTCCGTAACAAGAAGCGCCTTGCACAGCACCAATAATGATCGGACCGGGATTTTCCATGAATTTGTCCCAATCCTGTGCTGCAACAGCCGCATGATCAACATGACATACAGAAGATGTAAATCCATCAGGACCGAGACCTGGAATTTCATCAAAAGCTAAACGAGGACCTGTAGCAATAATCAAAAAGTCATATTCAACAGCAGAACCATCAGCCAATAATACTTGATTATTATTAGGCTCTATTTTCACTGCTGCTTTTTGAATAAACTCAATGCCTTTCTTTTTCATGACCGGTGCTAACTCAATTTTTAAGTCTTCCGGTTTACGCCACTTGGGTGGTACCCAAGGATTGGAGGGGACAAAGTGAAAAGTAGGACTGTCAGAAATAACAATAACCTCATGTTTTTTGCCTACCGTTTCTTTCATTTCATAAGCCATTGGAACACCACCAATGCCTGCACCTAAAACAACTATTCGCGCCATGCTACACTCCTCATTATTGATTATTATTCTAATAAATCGCCTTTAATTAACACTGTATTTATAAGGAATTATAGTGTTAAATAACCAAAACCTCATTACACTACAAGTAGATAACGAAATTTATCACTCTTATAAATCTTCTAAAGGAAGCTATACATACAAATTCCATTAGACAATATAGGGCATTAACTTTATCATAAATCTTTTTTATAGATATATATATCTAAAAAAAAGATAAGCATAAAAAGAGTCATTTATACAAAGTAGATTGTTTACTTAGCTTTAAGGCATTGGTTTTATAAACATACCATGCTGTTTACTGACAGCTCTCTTACTGAGAGCTTAAACTCCACAAGAGGAAATCATGATTTCAGAATCTATAGTTGATTTATCACGCTGGCAGTTTGCAGCAACATCCTTATATCATTTCTTATTTGTACCGCTAACCTTAGGTTTATCCTTTTTACTGGCCATTATGGAATCTACTTACGTAATGACGGGTAAAGAAATTTATAAAGATATGACCCAGTTCTGGGGTAAGTTATTTGGAATTAACTTTGCTTTAGGCGTGACTACCGGCTTAACAATGGAGTTTCAATTCGGCATGAATTGGTCTTACTTCTCGCATTATGTTGGCGATATTTTTGGTGCACCTTTAGCGATCGAAGGCCTAATGGCCTTTTTTCTTGAATCTACTTTTGTTGGCTTGTTTTTCTTTGGCTGGGATAAGTTAGGTAAAGGCCAACATCTGTTAGTCACTTGGTTAGTCGCTTTAGGCACTAACTTATCCGCTTTATGGATATTGGTAGCGAATGGCTGGATGCAAAATCCTGTCGGTGCAGACTTTAATTATGAAACCATGCGTATGGAGCTCACTAGCTTTGGTTCGTTACTCTTTAATCCTGCAGCACAAGTTAAATTTGTACACACGGTTGCTGCTGGATACACCACAGCTTCTGCGTTTGTTTTGGGCATCAGTGCTTTTTATATGTTAAAGGGCCGAGACGCTGCTTTTGCTCAACGCTCATATACCATTGCTGCAGGCTTTGGTTTAGCCGCTATCTTATCCGTTATCGTCTTAGGTGATGAAAGTGGGTATACCGATGGTGAAGTACAAAAAGCTAAACTCGCCGCTATTGAAGCAGAATGGCATACCGAACCTGCACCTGCGGCTTTTACTGCCATTGGCATTCCAGATCAGGACGCTATGGTGACTCATTATGCAGTTCAAATTCCTTGGGTTTTAGGCCTGATTGGCACTCGTTCAGTTGATGAGCCTATCACTGGGCTTTCAGAAATTTTAGAAAAAAACCGCCTACGCGTTCGTAACGGTATTAAAGCTTATAAAAGTTTACAGGCCTTACGGTCAGGTCAACATGATGAGGCAACGGTTGCAGAATTTAACCTGAATAAAGCCGACCTAGGCTATGGTTTATTGTTAAAGCGTTATACCGAAAAGGTAGTAGACGCAACAGATGCACAAATTGAATTAGCCGCAAAATACTCATTACCGAGAGTGTTACCCTTATTCTGGACTTTTAGAGTCATGGTCGCTTGTGGATTTATTATGTTGCTCATTTTTGTGTTTGCCGTGATTGCCAGCTCAATTCGAAAATGCCGACAAACTTGGTTATTACGCGCTAGTTTCTTTATGATTCCGTTACCTTGGATTGCCTGTGAAACCGGTTGGTTTGTTGCTGAGTTTGGGAGACAACCATGGACAATTGCCGAAATATTACCCACATTCTTGAGTGTATCTTCCTTAACCGAACTGGACCTTTACTTAAGTTTGGCCGGTTACATCAGTTTATATACGCTATTTCTAGCGATAGAACTTTTCTTAATGCTTAAATTTATTAAACAAGGCCCTAGCAGCCTTCATAAAGGGCGCTACCACTTTGAAATAGCTTCAGGAGCTACATTATGATTTTTGACTATGAAACGCTGCGCTTAATCTGGTGGGCATTACTAGGAGCGCTATTAATTGGCTTTGCTATTACGGGCGGCTTTGATTTAGGCGTCGCTATCTTATTACCTTTTTTAGGCAAAAATGATACCGAGCGTCGAATCATCATTAATAGTGTCGGGGCAACTTGGGAAGGCAATCAGGTATGGCTGGTTACAGCAGGTGGTGCTTTATTCGCTGCTTGGCCACTCGCTTATTCTGTGGCCTTTTCTGGTTTTTACTTTGCTCTACTTCTCACGCTATTTGCCTTATTCTTAAGACCCATAGGTTTTGATTATCGTAGCAAACTACCCTCACCCACTTGGCGTAAAAACTGGGATATTGCCTTATTTATTGGCGGGTTAGTACCTTCATTAATTTTTGGGGTAGCCTTTGGTAATTTATTAGAAGGCGTACCTTTTCATTTTGATAATGATATGCGTATTTTCTATACAGGTTCTTTCTGGGCCTTATTAAATCCGTTTGCTATCGCTGCGGGTCTAGTTAGCTTAGGGATGTTAATTATGCACGGTGCTGTGTATTTACAAATTAAAACTGAAGGCAGTATTAATAAAGCGTGTAAAACAACAGTCACTCTATTTGGATTAATAACACTGATCGTTTTTGGTTTAGCA
>CANGLL010000232.1 GCA_947454605.1 Methylococcaceae bacterium
GTTATGTTGGGCAAACTCAATATGGATGAATTCGCCATGGGCTCTTCTAACGAAACTAGCTACTATGGTGCCGTAAAAAATCCTTGGGATACCAATAAAGTACCAGGGGGATCATCTGGTGGCTCAGGCGCAGCTGTCGCCGCTAGATTAGCAGCTTACGCTACCGGTACTGATACAGGTGGATCTATTAGACAACCAGCAGCACTCTGTGGCATCACCGGATTAAAGCCCACCTATGGCAGAGTCTCTCGCTATGGCATGATTGCTTATGCCTCCAGTTTAGATCAAGGTGGTCCAATGACGCATAGCGCCGAGGATGCTGCTATCGTATTACAAACCATGGCGGGGTTTGACCCCAAAGACTCAACCAGCGTTGATTTACCCGTGCCTGATTACAGTGTAAATCTTAATCAACCTTTAAAGGGGCTAAAAATAGGCTTACCCAAAGAGTTTTTTAGCGCTGATTTAAATGCAGCGATGGCTACTAAATTGTCCGAGGCTATAGACGAATATCGTAAGCTGGGAGCAGAGATTAAAGAAGTCTCCATGCCTAATCTTAAACTAGCCATTCCTGCTTATTACGTTATTGCGCCTGCGGAATGTTCGGCTAATTTATCCCGTTTTGACGGCGTACGCTTTGGTCACCGTTGTGAGAATCCAGTCGATTTAACAGACCTCTATACACGCTCACGTGGCGAAGGTTTTGGCAAAGAAGTTAAGCGTCGTATCTTAATGGGCACTTATGCCCTTTCAACCGGCTATTACGATGCTTATTATGTAAAGGCTCAAAAGATCAGACGCTTAATCAGTGATGATTTTAAAAGAGCTCTCACAGAAGTGGACGTTATTATGGGTCCGGTGACCCCTACTCCCGCTTTTGGCATTGGCGAAAAGATGTCTGATCCAGTTGAAATGTACCTATCAGACATCTATACCATTGCGATCAATCTAGCCGGCTTACCGGCACTCTCTATACCCGCTGGCTTTATTAATGACATGCCCATTGGCTTACAAGTGATTGGTAATTACTTTACTGAAGCTCACTTACTCAATATTGCACATCAGTATCAACAAGTTACTGATTGGCACAAACAAACACCGAAAGGCTTTGAATAAGGAGATCATCATGGAATGGGAAACGGTTATAGGTTTAGAGATTCACACACAACTCGCTACTCAATCAAAAATATTTTCAGGCGCATCTACCGCTTATGGCGCAGAGCCCAACACCCAAGCCTGTGCTGTTGACTTAGGCTTGCCTGGCGTATTGCCCGTATTAAATGAAGATGCTGTGCGTAAAGCCGTCATCTTTGGCATGGCTATTGAAGCCCATATTGCACCTTACTCAATATTTGCCAGAAAAAACTACTTTTACCCTGATTTACCTAAAGGCTATCAAATCAGCCAAATGGATCATCCAATCGTAGGTAATGGTCACTTAGATATTGAAGTCGATGGCGTGACTAAACGCATCGGCATCACTCGCGCGCATTTAGAAGAAGATGCCGGCAAATCATTACACGAAAACTTTCATGGCTTAACAGGTATTGACCTTAATCGTGCTGGCACACCTTTATTAGAAATCGTATCTGAACCTGAAATGAGTTCTGCGAAAGAAGCCGTCGCCTATATGCGTAAGTTGCACGAATTAGTGCGCTATTTAGGCATTTGTGATGGCAACATGCAAGAAGGCTCTTTTCGTTGCGACGCCAATGTTTCTGTAAGACCTAAAGGTCAAAAAGAATTTGGCACCCGCGCTGAAATTAAAAACATCAACTCATTTAAATTTGTTGAAAAAGCCATCAACCATGAAATAGAACGTCAAATAGAATTGATTGAAAATGGCGGTAAGGTCGTACAAGAAACTCGCTTATACGATTCAGCCAAAGATGAAACTCGCTCTATGCGCAGCAAAGAAGAAGCCAACGATTATCGTTACTTCCCAGACCCTGATCTATTGCCGGTTATTATTGATGAAGAATTTAAAGCCTACGTTAAAGCGAATTTACCTGAGTTACCTCATGCTAAAAAACTGCGATTTAAAACCGATTATCAATTAGATGATGAAAGCGCGACGATACTCACCACATCTCGTGCTTTAAGTGATTATTTTGAGGCCGTCCATAAAGCCTCTGGTTGCGAACCAAAATTGTGTGCCAATTGGATCACAGGCGATCTTTCTGCTGCGCTGAATAAAGCCGACCTAGAAATCACCCAATCACCCATTGGCTACGAGCGTCTTGCTGGTTTATTAGCACGCATTACCGACAACACCATTTCTGGAAAAATTGCTAAACAAGTATTTGAAGAACTCTGGCAATCATCTGCCTCAGCAGATGACGTTATCTCAGAAAAAGGCTTAAAACAAATCACTGATACTGGTGCTATAGAAACTATTATCGACAAAATAATCGCTGACAACCTAGATCAAGTTGAACAATATCGTAGCGGTAAAGATAAAGTTTTTGCGTTCTTTGTCGGACAAGTGATGAAAGAAATGAAAGGTAAAGCTAATCCAGCAGAAGTGAATAAAATACTTAAAGACAAGCTGGCTTAAGTTAAATGTAAACTACACTAACTCAAACCTGATCTGACAGTTACTGATTTTTATAAGATGTCTGTCAGATTAGAAAAACCAATAAGTTAGTAATAAGAGGATATTATCAATTGGTTAAACATGTTGCAAGTCTATTATTTATGTTTAGAATTAAATTTTTTCCAATGTCCATCTAACATAACTTGAAGTATTAAAGTCAGTGTTTTATATGGTTTATTGAATGCTTATAATATCAAATCGAACGCTTATGGCATTAAATCAGAAAGTTATCTTATTCAATCAACCGCTTATTATATAAATTTAGGCAGCCAAGGTATCAAAATGAGTTTTTTTGCTCTTTAATCTGAACTTTATCGTATTAACTAAATCGTTTGGAGCATTAAAGACTATCTTTAAGATATGAAATTTAGAGTTCCAGATCGTCAGTACCCCATTTATCGCTTTAAATAGAACGCTTTAGATATCAAAAAGACCATTTCTAAAACTTAAGCTACTGTTTTTAAAAATTTAAA
>CANGLL010000233.1 GCA_947454605.1 Methylococcaceae bacterium
AAAGGTAATGATTTTAATGCGGTCATGAGATTATTAAAGGAATGCTGATAAGTGACAGGCGCAATATCGGCAACCAACAATTTATCGACTCGCTCAGGTTGGTTTAATGCAAACCACATGGCGGCTTTCCCCCCCATGCTATGCCCTAATAGATTAGCGGTTTTAATCCCGCGCGCATCCATAAAAGCCAACACATCGGCCGCCATAGCAGGATAATCCATAATGGCATGATGCGGAGAAACCCCATGGTTACGCATATCTAAAACATAAACATGATGCTTAGCTGACAACTTTTCAGCTACTTGTCGCCAGTTACGTGATGAAGCAAAGAAACCATGCAGGATAATTAATGGGCTGTACGTTGTATTGGCCTGCCCTAATGCTTCATAAGCTAAAGCAACGGTTTCCATTAGGCGAACACGAACATTGCACCCATTAAGGCGCCAAAAATTCCACCCCACACAACCAACCACCCTAAATGCTGTCTTATAATGGCTTGTACCATTTCTTTAACCATTAATGGCGTTAATTCACTCAAGCGTTTATCAATGACACTTTCAATTTTATCGATGATATCTACGCCAATTTTATGCGCATCCAAACCGTCTTTAAGTGCCGTTTTAAAGCGATCTGACTCAATCATTTCAACTAAGGTCAGACGCATTTTTTCAGTAAAAGGTTCTTTTAAAGGGGCTAGCGCTTCTTGCCCACCCATCATCATTAACATGCCACCAAAAGACGACTCCATAATGGATGCCACTAAACTCTCAAATATTTTGTCGTAATCTACTGCATTTAAGAAAGGATCAAGATTAAGCATCTTGCTGCCTTGTTGCTCTTCTTTTTGTATGAATTGTTCTATATTTTCAGCGGTAAAAAACTGATGCATCATCAGTTGTTTAATCGATAATTTAAACTCTTCAAATCGCGCCGGAATAACACCTGAACCATATAAGAAAGGCACTTTCTCGAATAACATATAAATGGCTAACCAATTAGTAATTGCGCCTGAGAGCGCAAAGAAACCAATCGATTTGATTAATTCAGGTTGAACAGGACTGATATAACCAACACCAATGACCACGACTGAAAGTAAATTAGTCACCGAACTTTTATTAAATAGATTTTTCATTGAATATAGATGTACTCAGTAAGATAGAAAACAAAGATGCCTATTATAAAACATCAGCAGCGTGCGTTAAATATATTCAATGAGATAGCGTTATATCACACTCATTTTATCAAAAAATTTCACGCAGTTAGCCTACGCGACTCACGGCTGAAACAGCCGATATAAATATAAGAAACGTAATTCGCCGTTAAGCTACGCAAAAAGCGGGTGTTAAACGCTACCCGTGGCTAACTTACTTTTTTCGCGAATCGGACAACTCCAATAATTTTTTAGCGCGCGCGACTAGCGTATCCAAGGCTTAGATGAGTTTATGAGATATTAATTTCGCGGCAAAGAGACATAAACCACACATTGAATATCGAATTGATGTAAGTTCTGACCCTTACGCGAATTGTATTTTTTTTTCGTGTTCTTTTGAGTTTGCGATCGCGTTTCGCGTGCCCCATCCGCAGGTTTAAGCCTCCGATGACTGTTTCGCGTTTACTAAAAGCGAAAATAAGCTTCCTATCGGCGAAATTAATCGCCTCCCTCCCTCTCGCACAAGCCATTGGCGAGAAACGCACAGCACGCCATTTCCACCTAAGCCTTATGCCTGTAGAAAACGGCTCTTATTATTTCTACAACACTTAAGTTTTTCGCATTATTACATCCACAGTTTTGATAGTTAATACGTGTTTTCTGTACTGCCTACACATATTGACCCGCACACCATCCAGATGCCCACGCCCACTGAAAGTTATAACCTCCCAGCCAACCACTGACATCCACGACTTCACCAATAAAATATAAACCTGCTTGAGTTTTGCATTCCATGGTTTTAGATGATAACGCATCACAATCAACCCCACCGAGTGTAACTTCTGCCGTTCTGTAGCCTTCTGTACCGTTCGGTTTTATAGTCCATTGATGTAATTGTTGAGCAACCGTTGCAATATGTTGATCTGACAGATTTGCGATGGCTATATTAAGAAGTACTTCAGGTAATAAGCAATTCACGAGACGTTTGGGTAAATAATCGTCTAACACCGTTTTTATTAACCGCTTTTCGCCTTGTTGTCGGTGTGCTTTTAAGACACTCTCGATGTCGGTCGCTGGGAGAAGATCAATGATAATGTCTTCTCCTGTTAGCCAATAGGATGATATTTGCAATACCGCTGGGCCACTCAAGCCACGATGGGTAAATAATAGATTCTCGGTAAATTGCTGACGCGTATTGCTGATGGTTGATTTAACGGCAATGCCTGATAACTCAGCAAACTTATCTTTATCTGCGGGTTGTAAGGTAAAAGGTACTAAGCCGGCACGGGTTTTGTGCACAGGGACATTAAACTGTTCTGCAATTTTGTAGCCAAACGGTGTGGCGCCCATTTTGGGTATCGATAGACCACCGGTAGCCACCACTAAAGAGGCACACGTTATTTCACCTTGGGATGTTTTGAGGATATATTGACCAGACGTGTAAGTAATCTCGTTAATAGTGGTCGATAATTTAATCTCCACGTCATAACGCATAGCCTCATTTAGCAACAGATTTAAAATATCTTTAGCACTGTCATTACAGAACAATTGACCGTGTTCACGTTCATGATAGGGAATCTGATAGCGCGTCACTAACTCGATAAAATCCCATTGCGTATAACGACTTAAGGCAGACTTACAAAAATGTTTGTTATGAGAGAGATAGTGACTGGCATCGACCGTGTAATTGGTAAAGTTGCAACGACCACCGCCTGACATGAGTATTTTTTTGCCCGCTTTATTAGCATGATCGAGTACTAAGGTTTTACGCCCTCGTTTACCGGCTTCTATTGCGCACATTAACCCCGATGCGCCTGCACCTATAATGACTACATCAATCTCTAACATCACGCCTATTCCAATCGCTTAACAGGTGTTAATTATAATGGCTTTGTAGATTTTATGAGTCCTTAGCCT
>CANGLL010000234.1 GCA_947454605.1 Methylococcaceae bacterium
CACTGGCGTCTGTACCGACTAAGCGAGTGACTGTTTGAGTGATTAAGGCAACTTGATTTTCAGTCAGTCTCATGGATAGGTACTCAATTATGATAGTAGGATACTAGACGTCCAAATCGGGGTTGTCAAATTTAAACGGATAGTGATCTAGTTAGCTATCCGTTTTTAGTGCAGAGTGAGATAAAAAGAACCTTGTTAAAGCACCATTTTGGGGACGGGTGTACAAAAATATGTGGTGCCTGTGCGCTATTTTTCGGACTCAGTCATAAAATCATCACTCACCGATTGTTCACCTAAAAAGAAACTATCCCAATACTTAAGGCGTTCTTTCCCGTTTAATGGGTAATATATGGGCTATTATCAAAAATAATACGAAAGGTACTGCCTTGGTTAAGGGCGCTTTCTACTTCTATTTTGGCATGATGTAAATCAACAATCTTTTTAACTAAAGACAGTCCCAGCCCCAGACCCAATTGTTGGGCGGTTTCATTCACACGGTAATACTCATTAAATAGCTGGCTATGAAATGGGGGATCAATGCCGATCCCCTGATCACTCACCGCAATACAGGTATGCCCGTGTGTTTGGTAACATTGCAGTGTTATTTTAGACTGTGGAGCAGAATACTTACAGGCATTATCAAGCAGATTATTGATCACAATTTCCAGCCAATCCTGATGGGCCGCAATGATCTGCTGATGAGCATGATCGGTTACTAATTCAAATTGATGGTTAGGGTACAACGTTTTAGCTTTATTAAAGAGTGTCTCTATCACTGCGTAAATGTTAACGTCAGTTAACACCAGCGCTTTATCCATCACCCCAATGCGATCATTATTAATCCATTTATCAAACAGCGAGAGGAGTCGATGAATAGCCGATTTGATCGTTATGATGCGGTTAGCCAGTGAGTCTTCAATCGGGGCTTGTTCTTTTAGTATTAAGGTGGCTTGGCTATCAATAATGGCCAGTGGATTTCTTAATTCATGAGAAATTAGGGCATTAAAATGTAATTGTTTGGCACGCATTAATTGTTCATTTTTAATGGCCTCTTCCAGTTCACTTGTTCTCTCTTTTATTTTAAGCTCCAGATTGGCTTGATGGTTTCTTTGCGTTTCGATTAATAATTTTTGGGCTGCTAAAGCCTGACTTTGAGCCAGATCTTTCAGTTTTCTTTCTTCAAAAAAAACATTAATAAATGCAAATGACCACAGCAGAATCTCGAACGCCGAAGAGATTTGCAAGACATTCATGGTAAAGTCATTCACTGGAATCATGCCAAATGTTTTTAAACTAGATACGGTTAATCCTATAGAGAAGATAGACCAGGCCAGAAAAAATAGTTTGAGTGATTTAAGACCAGCATAATAAGCCTGTGCGATGGCAAAAAGAATAATAAAAGCGCCCAACTGTGCATTAATAAGAAACAGCGTAAAAATAGGTTTACTGGGTATCGCAAAATAATTACTGGCTAATAACAGCACGGCACAGACTAGATAGATAAAACCAATTAACGTTAGAATCGCGTCAGTTTTTTGGGATAAGTCCTTTGAATGGATAAATTCACGGGTAAATAAAATAGAAAAAAGACCGCACAGGGCAGAAAAGAAAGTTTGTGCCACGGTGTCAAAGTAGCTGAGTTCTTGCCAGAAAAAGGCTCTTGCAAACCCTTGTTTTGCAAACATCGCTAGGCCAAATAACGACACAAATAAACAGTAATACAAGAACTTTTTGTCTTGTGTTCTTAGAAAAACAAAACAACTAAACACGCTATTGACGAACATGCCACCAAAATAAATGGCTTGAATAAGCGTCGTCTTTTGATTATTGATAAAAAAATTCTCACTGCTACGCACAATCAGGGGAATAGATAGCAGATAACTCGATTTTAATTTTAAATAATAAGGATGGCTTTGGGTGTCCACAGACATCGGAAAAGCAAAGTAACGATAGGCATAAGGGCGCGTAGCAAAGGGGAGTAAATCGCCAGTTTTTATCGGTGGGGCATTAAAACCGTAAAAAGTAATTTCATCCAGATGTTTATTCTGAATATCCAGCACCCAATTCGCGTTAGAGTCTTCTGTTCTTTGCAAGGCTAATTTTAGCCAAAAGGTTGAATTTGATTGACTGAAATAAATGACTTTATTACGGGGATCAACGGGTTTAAATTGCTGGGCATGGTCGGCGCTTATAATATCTGCCAATGTTAATTGCCCCGTTTTATCCTCAAGATATTCAACGGCAGTAGTGGGGTCTAACTCCGTATGTCCTGCATTCAACTCAAGGGCATGCACAGGCTTGATACTGACTAACGCAACAAAAATAACATATCTTAATAAGGTCATTAAGGCCACTGTTAAAAGTTATTAGTCTATAAGTTGTATAGGAGCGGTAAAAGAAAAGCCTTTGCTATGAACGGTTTCTAAAGGTAAATCAAAACCAAAGTTTTTTAAGACCTTACGCCGTAAACGTCTAATCATAACTTCTAAGCGCCTTACATCATAATAATCTGCTGAATGCCCTAAGCTAAAAATAAATTGATCCCGTGAGATAATTTTTCTGGGATTGTTAGCAATGCATTCTACTAACAGCACTTCTGAGTGCGTGAGTTTAACTGATTGATTATCGGGTGAAGTTAACAGCCACTGTTTAGTGTTCATGCTCCAGTATGGGGTATGTGGTTTTATGCGTTTAGATAAGTTATGCGCAGTCGCCGAAATAATTTCTAAGGGCACGGGTTTAGTGAGGTAAGCATCTGCACCGGCTTTAATGCCCGCGTATTGATCGGCAAGACTGTCTCTAGCGGTGATAATAATCAGACCTTTATTGAGTAATTGATTGTTATGAGTTAACCATTCTAAACCGTCACCATCGCCCAGATTTAAATCTAAAATCAAAATATCAAAGTCATGGGTCAGTAACCAGTTTTGGGCCGCCGAAAGACTACTTAAGCCATCCGCAATAAACCCTTCAAGATTTAGGTAGGAGATATACGCTTCAAGTAAAGCGACTTCATCTTCGATTACTAATATTTTTGATTTTGGATTCATAAAATGACTAA
>CANGLL010000235.1 GCA_947454605.1 Methylococcaceae bacterium
AGCTAACGCTTGAATATCGGCAATTTCAATGAGTGGGTTAGAGGGTGTTTCTATAAATAAAAAACGGGTGTTTGGTTTTATGGCTGCTTCCCAAGCGGCCGTATCGATTAAATCAACAAATTCAGTTTCGACACCAAACTTTGCAAAGTAATTTTGAAAAACTAAGACGGTATTGCCAAACACACTGCGTGAACAGACAACATGATCGCCTGCTTTAAGTAACCCCATGCCGACCGCCATAATCGCGGCCATGCCAGATGAGAAAGCAAGGCAACGCTCGCCTTTTTCCATAAAAGCTAATCTTTCTTGAAAAGCATTAACCGTTGGATTGGTAAAGCGAGAATAGATGTTTCCTGGTTTTTTGCCGGTAAAACGTAAAGCCGCTTCTTCAGCACTTTTAAATACATAACTGGAAGTCGCAAAGATGGGGATGCTGTGTTCATCTTCAGGCGTACGAACATGACCTGCTCTAATAGCTTGTGTTTCTAGGGAGTAATCGTTCCAGTTGGTATCGGTCATATCGTTGGGTTATCTGTGTACTGTCTTATATCATTTCGATAATTGATTTTGCTGAATTACGTTCCGCCTGAGCGTTATCGTTACGTAAAGCCTCCGTTTTTTCAAGATAAGCGTCGTCAATATCGCCTGTGATATATTCTTTGCTAAAGCAAGAGGTATCGAAGTGCTCGATACTAGGGTTCCCTTTACGAACGGCTTCAATCAAGTCTTTTAAATCTTGATAAATTAAACGGTCTGCACCAATAGCCTCGCACACTTCTTCTTCGGTACGATCATGAGCAATTAGCTCATTTGCAGCAGGCATATCTATGCCGTAAACATTAGGATATCTAACTGGCGGCGCCGCTGAAGCAAAGTATACTTTTTTAGCACCCGCATCACGCGCCATTTGAATAATTTGAGCAGAGGTTGTACCTCTTACTACTGAGTCATCAACTAGTAAAACATTTTTGCCGTTAAACTCAAGGTCTATAGCGTTCAACTTTTGACGAACAGATTTTTCGCGCATTTTTTGACCTGGCATAATAAAGGTTCTACCGATGTATCGGTTCTTCATAAAGCCTTCACTAAATTTAACGCCTAACTTGTTAGCCATTTGTAATGCGGCCGTTCTGCTGGTATCTGGAATGGGAATGACAACATCAATATCATAATCCGGCCACTCTCTAATGACTTTCGCAGCAAGTTTGTCTCCCATACGAAGTCTGGCTTTATAGACGGATATGTCGTCGATAATTGAGTCAGGACGGGCAAAATAAACATATTCGAAAATACAAGGGCAGTGATCTACGATTTCTGAACATTGTTCGGTATGAAGTACACCTGACGCCTCTATGAAGATAGCTTCGCCCGGTTCTATGTCACGGATAAGATCGAAACCTAATACATCAAGAGCGACACTTTCTGAGGCAATCATAAACTCTGGACCGTCTTCTGATTTTCGCTCTCCGAAAACAATGGGTCTTATACCATGTGGATCTCTAAAGCCTAATATGCCAACACCTGCAATCATTATCACAACGGCATAAGCGCCACGGCAACGACGGTGAACACCTCGCACAGCTTCAAAGATGTCCTCAACACTCAAGTCCAGCTTACCTAATATGTGGAGTTCATGAGCAAAGACGTTTAAAAGTACTTCCGAGTCAGAGTCGGTATTGATATGACGTTGATCTTCAACAAACAACGCTTTTTTTAATTCTTCGGTATTGGTTAAATTCCCGTTGTGAGCAAGGGTAAGACCAAAGGGTGAATTAACGTAAAAAGGCTGTGCTTCCGCAGAGCTGGTGCATCCCGCTGTAGGGTAGCGAACATGTGCAATCCCCATGTTGCCTTTTAATTTGAGCATTTGGGCATTATTAAATACATCGCGTGTTAGGCCATTATCTTTACGTAAATGTAAACGGCCTCCTTCGCAAGTGACTATACCTGCAGCATCTTGTCCTCTGTGCTGCAAGACAGTGAGAGCGTCATAGAGTTCTTGGTTAACAGCTTGATGTGAAACAATTGCAGCAATACCACACATAATTTTATTTTTTGCTTAAGGTTTATTAAGTGATAGTTAATAGTTCTGCCTATTTAGACAGAGTATGCCCTCTTACCCAGATAACGTATTGTTACAGAACCAATGCGTTATTCAGAAATCATTAAAGATTGAATTTTTAGATTATCTAATTTGGCTTTCATGTCGTTGGCGCGTTTTTTATCCAGCGTAGGGCCTACTTTGAGTCGATAAATAACACTATTGTTAGCACCATTTACCGTATCTAGAGTGACAGGTAAACCTTGTTTTTTGAGCGTTTCCATTAAAGCCGTCGCATTTTCTTTCTTACTAAAACTACCGGCTTGGAGAGTCCAGCGACTAAATTCAGATTTTACTTTTGGCGTGTTGGTAATCGCGCTTTCGTTACTAACAGGATTAGTAACAGGCGGTGTTGTGTTCTTTACGGGTGTTTTAGGGGGCGCTGGAGTTGGTTTTTTAGGCTGTTCTATTGATGTGGGCTGCTCTACTGGTGCAGGGGTCGGCTTAACAACAGCAGGCGGAGTATTTTTGCTGGTTATGACTTGGTTTTGTTCATTAATCATGCCTGTATCTAAAGAAGTCGAAGTATTATCAGGTTCTTCTTTTATGTTTGCTTCTGCGGGTGGTATGGTTTCAGTTGATAATTCAGATTCTTCTGCGACGTTTAAAGTAGTTTCAGGACTCGGTTCTTGTGATGCTAAAACCTCTTTACTATTACTGGGGAGTTTATTGGCTGAAATTTCCCCAGTAGTGATAGGAGCGGAAGGAATTTCAAGTTCAGTTACTGATTGCCCGCCTTGGTCAATCGGATCATCAAACAACATGGGAATGAATATAGCGGCAAGTGCAGTAACAACTACAGCACCAATTAAGCGTTGTTTTAACTCTTGATTCATTTTGTTAACTCACTCTTTTTAAATTCATTCAAACATTCAGATACTAAGAAAAAAGACCCAAAAACGAGAAGTAAATCATTTGGTTGAGACTGACTTTGTGCAGTG
>CANGLL010000236.1 GCA_947454605.1 Methylococcaceae bacterium
CACCACGCTACGCTATGTATTAGAAGCAGCCGCTATACACAAAAAAAGCGTATGGATACTAGATAGGCCCAATCCAGCGGGCAGACCCATTGAAGGCTTAACATTACGCGCCGGTTGGGAAAGTTTTGTAGGTGCCGGCCCTCTCCCCATGCGACATGGCTTAACCCTAGGTGAATTAGCTCACTGGTTTATTTATAGGTTAAATTTAGATGTCGATTGCCAAGTCATCACAATGCAAAATTGGCAACCTGAAGCGGCACCCGGATATGGCTGGCCATTACAAGAACGCACTTGGATTAACCCCAGCCCTAATGCCCCCAACCTTTGGATGACACGCTGTTATGCGGGCACTGTCATGTTAGAAGGCACCACGCTGTCAGAAGGTCGCGGCACCACACGCCCTCTTGAATTATTTGGTGCGCCGGATATTGATGCCAAAGCCATCATTAAAACCATGCAGACATTAGCGCCACAATGGTTAACGGGCTGTCGCTTAAGAGAATGTTGGTTTGAGCCGACCTTCCATAAACATACGGGGCAACTCTGTTCGGGAGTACAGATTCATGTCGAAGACTCAGCTTATGATCATCAGCAATTTAAGCCTTGGCGATTACAAGCCTTGGCCTTTAAAGCCATACGCCAACTACAACCCGACTATCCACTTTGGCGTGACTTTCCTTACGAATATGAATTAGATCGATTAGCTATTGATGTTATTAATGGCTCACCGGTATTACGCGAATGGGTTGATGATGCCCAAGCAACACCCGCCGACTTAGAAGCACTTGCCCAACAAGATGAACAGGCTTGGCAGCAAGAGTGTTTAGCTTATTTGCTTTATTAAGCCCTCTGATACAATACGCCCCTTTTAACCCTAGACGAATAAAACTCATGGATGTTATCCAACGCATAGCCAAAGAACTCTCCGTTAATAGCCAACAAGTAAAAGCCGCTGTCGCTTTATTAGACGAAGGTGCTACCGTCCCTTTTATTGCTCGCTACCGAAAAGAAGTGACCGGCGGATTAGATGACACCCAGTTAAGACTACTCGAAGAACGTTTGGTCTATTTACGCGAACTTAACGCCAGAAGGGAAACGATTCTAGAAAGCATTAACTCTCAAGGTAAACTCACCCCAGAATTAGAAAAAGCCATTATTGATGCCGACACAAAAACGCTGCTAGAAGATTTATATTTACCTTATAAACCTAAACGTCGAACTAAAGCTCAAATTGCTAAGGAAGCTGGCTTAGAGCCTTTAGCCGACACCATCTTAGACGATCGCAGTGTTATTCCAACAGAGATCGCGGTTGCCTACATTAACGCGGATAAAGAAGTGTCTGATGTGGCTGCTGCCCTAGAAGGCGCCAGACAAATCATCATGGAGCGCATATCTGAGAGTGCTGACCTCTTAGCCGAACTCCGTGAGCGGATATGGAAAGACGGTATTATTCATGCGACAGTCATCGCAGACAAAGAACAAGTCGCCGAGAAATTTAAAGATTACTTCGATTACCAAGAAGCCATCAATAAAATCCCATCTCATCGCGCTTTAGCGCTATTTCGTGGTCGTAATGAAGATTTATTAACCATCACTCTTAAACCCGGTTCAGAAGAAAAAGACGCGCATTTATTATGCACACAATTTGTTTCACAGTACCTTAATGTCACCGATACCACTAAACCCGCAGATGCATGGCTGGCAGAAACCGCGCGTTTTGCTTGGAAAATTAAACTCTTTACCCGCATCGACTTAGACTTAAAAATGCGTTTAAGAGAAGCCGCAGAAACAGAAGCTATTAAAGTATTTGCCAACAATCTGAAAGACTTATTATTAGCTGCACCCGCAGGATCAAAAGCCACCATGGGCTTAGACCCAGGTATTCGTACCGGTGTTAAAGTCGCCATTATTGACGCCACTGGCAAAGTCTTAGGCACCGATACCATTTACCCACATCCACCACGTAAACAATGGGATGAGTCTATTGCGACTTTAGCTAAATTGATCGCACAACATCAAGTATCGCTAGTCAGTATTGGTAATGGCACCGCCTCTAGAGAAACCGACCAATTAGTCGCCGATGTCATTAAACGCCATCCCGAACTTAAATTTACTAAAATTACGGTTTCAGAAGCAGGCGCCTCCGTGTACTCCGCTTCTGAACTGGCAGCTAAAGAATTCCCAGAACTCGATGTCTCTTTACGTGGCGCTGTTTCTATAGCTCGTCGTTTACAAGATCCTTTAGCAGAATTAGTTAAAATTGATCCAAAGTCCATAGGGGTGGGGCAGTATCAACATGATGTTAATCAATTTCAGCTAGCAAAAAGCTTAGACATCGTCGTTGAGGATTGCGTAAACGCGGTCGGCGTAGATGTTAATACCGCTTCAGTCTCATTGCTAAAACAAGTATCAGGCTTATCTTCCAGCGTTAGTGAAAATATTGTCGCCTTTAGAAATGACAATGGCCCCTTTTTAAATCGCGCTCAACTTAAAAAAGTACCTCGACTAGGTGATAAAGCGTATGAACAAGCGGCTGGATTCTTACGCGTCATGAATGGCGATAATCCTTTAGATGCCTCCGCCGTGCATCCAGAAGCCTATCCAGTAGTAAAAGCCATTATTGATAATACGGGGAAATCTATTCGAGATCTCATTGGCCAAAGCCAATTCTTACGTTCATTAAGCCCTGCCAACTATACCAATGCAGACTTTGGCTTGCCGACCGTAACGGATATTTTGCAAGAATTAGAAAAACCCGGACGTGATCCCCGCCCTGAATTTAAGAGTGTTGAATTTAAAGCGGGTATAGAAAAGATATCTGACCTTAAACCCGGAATGAGACTGGATGGCGTCGTCACTAACGTAGCTAATTTTGGTGCCTTTGTGGATATTGGCGTGCATCAAGATGGTTTAATTCATATCTCACATCTATCAGATACCTTTATAAAAGATCCTAGAGATGCCGTAAAAACGGGGGATATGGTTAAAGTAAAAGTGTTAGAAGTGGATGCAGATCGCAAGCGAATTTCTTTATC
>CANGLL010000237.1 GCA_947454605.1 Methylococcaceae bacterium
AGAAGTAACCGAAGAAAAACTAGAGCATTTATTAGAAATACAGCAAGAGAACCATCAACAAAAGGCTGCTTGGCAATTGGAATGGGAATCTTATCGATCACATTCTTCAAGCAATAAAGAACTTGCTGAAGTGAATAAAGTCAAAATCAATCAAATCGAAAATCAACTTCGCCAACTGCAAATCCGTCAGGATAAACTGCAAGCAGAGCAAAATGAATTAAACGCGGTCCAAATTCAAACAGAATTAGATACGCTCGATGCAGATATTGAAATTATTAATTTTCAGCGTGATGACTATCAAGCAAAACTAGAACAACTCCATCATCAAATCAAAGACCAACGTCTAGAAATAAAACAGCTACATGATTATTTGCATAGCAGACGCACTGAAAGTCAAAACTTAAAAGGGAAAATTACCTCACTAGAGCTGTTGCAACAACATGCGATGGGTAAAGATAATAAAAACCTCAGCGCTTGGCTAAGTTCAACCGGCTTATCCAATAAACAACGCTTAGCTGAATTTATACAAGTAGAAAACGGTTGGGATACGGCTGTTGAGTTAGTCTTGAATAGTTATTTAGAAGCTATTTGTATCGACAATATTGATGATTTAGCCTTTCGTCTGGTCGAGCTAGAGAAAGAATCTATCACTTTATTTGAAACCGACACTAAAGCTACTATAGATCAGATAGACATTGACCCATCTAAAACCAGTTTATTGAGTAAAGTTAATGCCCCCAGTGACATTAGCTCCCTTTTAAGCGGCATTTATTGTGCCGCTGATCTGGAAACAGCCAGAGCTATTGCCATTAATTGTAAAGCGCATGAATCCATCATTACACCCGATGGCACTTGGTTAGGACCTAACTGGTTAAAAATAACGCATGCAAAAGACAATAAAATCGGTGTTTTACAGCGCGAAAAAGATTTACGCGAACACAAAGCACGTCTAGAGCAAATTACTGAAGAAATACTGACATTTGAAGAACAACTTTCTACCATTGAAGTGGCTCTAAAAGAGGCTGAGCTGTTGCGTGAATCCATTCAGCAACAAGACAACAAATTAGGGGCAGAACTCTCCACAAAAAGTGCTGAGTTTAGTGCCTACAAAACGCGATGGGAACATCAACAACGTCGTTTAGAAGTTGTTGCAAATGATTTAAATGATATTCTCAAAGAAAGTAACGAGTACACAGAAAATATTGCAGAAGCCAAACTGCTTCAAGAAGAAGCGGAGTCTGTACTTGAACAACAAGATGAAATCAAAACTCAGTTAGAAGACCGTCAGCAACACATACAAAATCAGCATCATAATACCGAAGCAACTATTAATGAGCATAGACAATTAACCTATAGTCTAAAAGCCAAGAAAGATGCTTTAAAAGCTTCAGAAATAGCTAATATGACACAGATTGAGCGACTACGTCTTCAACATCAACAGGCAGTTGAATGGCTAACCAGCCTTGAGAGTAAGCTTCAACACACGCTTAGTCCTTTAGATACTGAAAAGACTCAATTAGCTGAACAAATCGCTGAAAAAACGGTACTAGAAAAGAAGCTACTCGCACAACGCGAAATACAAGAAGCTATTGAAGCTGAAATTACCGAGTTTTCTGAAACCTATACGCGCACACAAAGAGAGTTAGAAAAACAAAAAGAATTATTAGATGTGATACGTTTCGAATATCAAGAATCGAAAGTACGCCAGCAAACCATCACAGAACAACTTAAAGAATTTGAAGCAGAGCCAGAACACATCTTAGCCACGTTATCTGAGCAAGCCGACGAAGCTCAATGGAAAACGAGAGTGGATGATTTAACAGTGCAAATAGAACGTCTAGGCACTATTAACCTAACCGCCATTGAAGAATATAAAACCCAATCAGAACGCATGAACTTCTTAAATGAACAGCATGCTGATTTGATCGAAGCCTTGAATATACTTGATCAGGCTATTAATAAAATAGACAAAGAAAGTAGACTGCGTTTTAAAGAAACTTTCGATAAAATAAACGCAGGACTGCAAGAAAAATTTCCAAAATTATTTGGTGGTGGACAAGCTTATCTAGAACTAACCGAGCAAGATTTGTTAGAATCTGGTGTTAATATTATCGCCAGACCACCAGGCAAGCGTAATAGCTCTATTCACTTGCTATCAGGGGGTGAAAAAGCACTTACGGCAGTTGCCTTAGTATTTTCAATTTTTGAATTAAACCCAGCCCCATTCTGCTTATTAGATGAAGTAGATGCGCCTCTGGATGACGCTAACGTAGGTCGTTTTTCAAAGATGGTAGAAGAAATGTCTAAATCGGTACAATTTTTGTATATTTCACATAACAAAGTCACCATGGAAATAGCAAAACAATTAGCCGGTGTTACGATGAAAGAACCGGGTGTGTCACGAATGGTTGCAGTTGATATTGAAGAAGCAATAAACCTAGCGGAAATCTAATGGATAAAGAATTATTAAGAAGTGTAATTATAGGAACGGGGCTTTTAATTATTGTAGGTTTGGTGGTCTGGAGTTATATCAAAAATCTGAATTCGAAGACTGATGTCGATGATGAGTTTGAGTATGATGATGAACCAGAGGAACCTAAATTCAATCTTTACGACACCCTAAAGAGCAAATTGAGTTTCAACTTTAATTTTAAAAAACCCAATGCTATTGAAGCGTCAACGTCAAGCATTGAAGCGCTAACTATTGCTGATAGCACCGAAACAGAACTTTTAGAAACGGTTGATGATCAGATTGAGCCAGATATTCGTATGGCCACCCCTAGCCTTATCCAATTTAGTCTTATCGCAAAAGATGCAATCGGTTTTAATGGGTTAGACCTTCAAAGTGCGTTCAACATTGTTGGATTAGTGTACGGTAGTTTAAAAATATATGAACGCTTAGATGCTAAAAGATTAGTGGATTACGGCGTCGCTTGTATGAAGGAGCCCGGTACATTTCCGGATACCGATTTAGAGAACTTTTATTGCCCAGGCTTAGTCTTTTTTATGCAACCTGGCGTATTAGAT